>CANGUS010000141.1 GCA_947457085.1 Bacteroidota bacterium | reverse complement strand
TTATTTATAACTTACAGGTTATTTATTTATGCATTCTTCTATTAAATCACCATAAAAATCTACTAAAGTCATCCCTTTTGCACGAACTTGCTGTGGAACGATACTTGCCTCACTTTGACCTGGAACTGTATTTATTTCTAAAAAAAATAATTTGTTTGTTGCTTCTTCTAAAATAAAATCTACCCTGCAAATGCCTTTACAGTTCAGTACATTGTATATTTTAATTGCCGTATCTGCCATTTGATTAGCAAATTCTGCTTCAATTTCAGCAGGAGTTACTTCTTTTGAAGCACCCGATGTATATTTCGCTTCGTAGTCAAAAAATTCTTTACTACTTATTATTTCGGTCAAAGGCAATGCATTCACTTCGCCATTCAGTTTATAAACTCCAATACTAAATTCTCTTCCTCTTACAAATTCTTCAACCATGGCCTGGCTATCGAAATCAAATACAGCTTCAATAGCAGGTTTTAATTCTTCTTTAGTTTTTACTTTCGTAGTTGCTAAACTTGATCCCCCTTCTGCTGGTTTCACAAAAACAGGTAACATGATATTTTCTAAAATTGATTCGATGTCTAATTTTCTATCTTTAATAAGATGCAATGATTTCGAAACATTGACTACTCCACTGTGAGCAATCACTCGATTACAAAATATTTTGTTAAACGTTAATCCAGCAACCACAGCGCTGCAGGATGTGAAAGGAATTTCAAGCATTTCTAAATATCCTTGTAATTTCCCATCTTCACCTGGCGTTCCATGTACCGCAATAAAACAAGCATCAAATTTAATTTTTTCGCCCTGGATGGTCAATGAAAAATCTCTTCTATCTACTTCAATTTCTTCACCACTGGCACTTGTGTATTTCCAATTATTTTTATCAATAATGATTTTAAATACATTGTACTTTTCTTTACTAATATTGTTCTCAATAGTCACAGCCGTTTTTATCGAAATAACATATTCCCCTGTGTATCCTCCAGCGATTAATGCAATATTTTTTTTCATGTATTTATGATATCAATTGAATAGCAATATTACAAATTTATCATTTCCATAAAAAATTAAATAGTTCCTTTCTGAAAGTATTTTAAAATGACCATCAGTGATTCATTCTAAAAATAATTAACAAGCATATAAAATAATACTAAATATCTCATGGATGAATAGAAATGCCAATTGAAAATCATCATTTCACCTGCACACGAATACCTTCACTGTGGCTACTAAATTCTGGTGCATACATACATTGAATAGTTGCAATACCATTAGAAAAATCGCCTTTATTAGTTACAAACATTGGATATTCGAAAACATAGGTGCCTTTGTTTAACCAGTGAAAGAAGAAATTAGTTGTAGCGTCTTTAGTTGCTTCGTAGTAACCTAGACCGCCTTGGTATTTATAACTACTAAGTACATTCACAGGTTCAAAACAAGCGCCTCTCATATCTTTGATGTGTACATATTCCATAGCTCTGTCCACCCGCAATTCTATGCGCACTTTTATTTTATCACCAACAAGTAAAGGGTTATTTTCTGTAATAGGAGTCAATACTTCTCCATTATCCGTATTCGTAATTTTATATAATTTTTTCTTCAGTGAAAGAGGTGTTTCATGCGAAGCTATTTTATCTAAATTCTCAAAGTATTGCCAATAAACAGCTCCCCATGTAGTGCCACCAATTTTTTTTCCTGTTTCAGAATTATTTTTCACACTGACAGAAATTTTTCCCATATTAGCATTCAAATTTTCTTTCGGAATCGATGTTTTAAAATAGCCCGTTCCGACTTCCTTTTGCAGCTCTTTACTTTGAATGATTTTTTTACCTAAAGTAATTTCAACGTCGGGCTGTGTAGATAACCAATACGTTCCATTTAATAATAAAGCATACACTGCATCCGCTGTGGCTTTTGTAGTTTTCCAATTAGTAGTTTGTTTATTTTTCAACAACCAAATTTTCATTTCATCCACTTCTTTGTCATCACCCCCCATTTCTTGAAATACTTCTATTAATAAACTATGCGTTTCTATGGGCGCATCATACCACCAATAGCCACCCGTATTTTCTTTCCAATACATCCCCATTTCTTCATTTCGAATGGCATTTTCACGCAGTGATTTTATAATGTCTTGAGGTGTAGTTTTATCATCCAAACGATTCAATGCTATAGCGGTCATGCCCTGCATATAACGATTTCCTTTGAGCCAATATTTTGCTGCTTGTTTTTTGTAATAGTCAAAAGCGATTTTAGAAGCCGGTGCAATTTCATTTTCTTTAAAGAAAGTTCTCATGTATAAATATTGAATTTGCAAATAATCAATTTGCTGTTGGTTCAAATCAACTCTATTTCTTTGCAACTCATCATAATCTTCTTTAATTCTTGCATCTAAATAAGGTAATGCCTTTTCTACAATTTGCAAAATACGGCTGTCGCTGCCTGTTTCTCTAACGCCAATGTGTATCAAACGACCAATACCTGTAAGTATATATTGCGTTATAAAACGATCGTCAGGCATTCCTTGAAACCATGTAAATCCACCGTTTGGTGTTTGCATTTTTTCTAAATCAACTATTGTTCGTTCCAATTCATTACTCATTCTATTGAGATTAAATAAATTGGCAATATTTTGTTTTTGACTGGCTTCATTTTTTGCTTCTAAAACCCAAGGTGTTTCTTGCAATAATGCGGATTTCAATGCCTTGTTTTTTTCCAAATTAGAAAGTAATGCATTGGTATCTTTATTTTGCCAGTTAGAAAAAATTTCTTTTACTTTTGGCGATGAATTTGCAATATGTGTTGCCAATGCATTGGCATAATATCTATTAAAAGTTTGTTCAGCACATTCATAAGGATAATCAACAAGGTATGGTAAAGATTGTACAGCGTACCATGCTGGATTGCTGGTATATTCTATTGATAAATTGTAATGTCGAATGGTATTTGAAGATTTTGAATTCAATAAATTTTTGAATGTAAAATTTTTAGTAGTATTCATACGAACAGGTAAAGGCAAAGCTTCTGTAACCAATACTGAATTGAGCAAAACAGGCACGATATTTTGCTCACCATCAGAAAAATCATTTGCCTGAGCGATTGTTTTTACCAGAACTGGATTGGTGAAACTTTGAGGAATTGTGATGTTCCAATTAACAGAAACGCTCTCACCTTTTTTAATTGAAAATGGTTTTGTCATGCTCGAACTTGTCAATCCAAATTGAGAAGAAATTGATTCATTCGTTACTGCATCTACAAGTATTAAATCGGCTTTTCCTTCTATATTATTATCCGTTAAATTCGTCACTTTTGCACTGTATACCATGTTATCCCCTTCTCTAAAAAAACGAGGAGTATTGGGTACAATCATTAATTCTTTAGAGGTGGTAGCCGTTTCCGTGAAAGTTCCACATTGTATTTCTTTGGTATGTGCAAAAGCCATCAATTTCCAACGAGTTAAGGCATCAGGCGCTTTAAATTTTAATAAAATATTTCCTTCTGCATCTGTACGCAATTGTGGTAAGAAAAATGCAGTTTCATTGAAATTGGTTCTTAAAGCGATATTCGATATTGGATGTTGGATAGTTTTTTTTATTGATTCTGATGACAGATTAGGTGTAAATTTAATATTGGCAACATCTTTAAAACTGGCATCATCTTCTGTAGAAATTGATTTTTTTATTTCGGGTGAAACAGCCATATCCTCCTCCATCATTATGGCTTTTCCACTGCTTGGCATTTTTACATTTCTATTCCATCTATAATTTCCTGTTAAATTCATATTATTCAAGCCCCACCAATTCAACTTACCATATGACTTATCATAAGGATGTACTTCTTTAAAATTTCCGAAATAAAATTGTCGGCCTGTTTCTATTAAAAAATTAGAAGTAGTATTAAAATACATGATGTTATAGGTGCCTCTAAATAAATCAAAACCTTCAAAATGATGAGGCTTATATACATCTAAACTGGCATCATACATGGTAGCCAATAACTCTGCACTTACTTTTTCTTTTTTAGATCCGCTTATTTTTAGCGTCCATTCTTGATCACTACCTGGCAACATTTTATCTCTAAATGTTCCTAAAGAAATTTTTAATTCTTTATTTGTCCAAGGCACATTGATATTTTCTTCAAATGAATAATAACGATTATTTTTTATATACCAACCTCCCACATAAAATCCACCTCTTTCAGACTCTTGAATATTATATGTATATTCTTTTGTGCCAGCAATTGTTTGCCAAACGGTGTTTGTTTTTGTATCCCCAATTAATTTAGGTGATGGCAATTGAATATGGTATAACAAGAAAATTTTATCGAATGGATTTGATAACTTGAATGTAAAATTTTCAATTGGTTCAGCTACTGTTTTCACTTTCGTTATCAATAAATGTTCATTTGGTAATGCTTCCGGATTTGTAAAGTTTGATAAGCGAATGTATTTTTTATCCATCACCTCTTTACCATCTTTATCTTTGGTGATGGCCTCTAACAAATACCAACCTTGACTTTCATTTACTTTTTCAAAATATGCTAAACCTTCTTTGGTAGTGGTGAATGTTTTGGTCCAAATTATTTTCTCTGTAGGCCAATTTAAATAATTATTCTCATCATTGTATTCATCTAATGGAAAATCATTTCTAAATTCAGACTCTGAAATTGAATTTATTTCTACTTTATCCCACAAGCGTTTTCGATACGTTTTTGTTGGTGAAACTAATTTTTTAAATGTTAAAGTTACCTGAGAAGGAATGTATATTCCGGCCAAATTGGTTGAGAGAATTTTTAATGAATTAAAATTATCATTATCAACTTGTTCGGGTGTTTCTATTTTCAATAACAAGCTTTCATACGAAACAGATACATTGGTTTCACCACTACGCGTTTCGCCATTCAAATCAGTTATATCAGCATATATAGAATAATCAAAAATGGGTTTGGTTTTTGGATCTATACTTGCATCTGCTATGGCTTTAAAGTCTATATCAAAAGAGCCATCTGCTTTTGTTTTTGCAGTCCCATGCGTAATTTCCATATTCGAACTTGAAGGTTGTCCCCATCTATAAAAGCACCAATAATAAGGGAAACGTGCATTTCGTTCTACTCGATATTTTACAGTTGCGCCAACAATACTATTGCCTGCAAATGCTTTGGCTATCCCTTTTATTTTTACAATATCATTTAATTGATACGTTCCATTCAGTGTGTCAAAAATGACTTCAAATTTTGGTCTTTTATATTCTTCAATATTGAATGTAGCTTGTCCACTTTCTGCTACAATTTGAAATTGACCTGTCAATAAACCTTCAGGAGCAATAAAAGTTCCTGTAAAAGAACCAAACTCGTTGGTCATTAGCTCAATCGTTTTTACTCC
>CANGUS010000140.1 GCA_947457085.1 Bacteroidota bacterium | reverse complement strand
ACATTAACACGATAAAATTATGGCAACAACTCTCGAAGTAGGAAAAAAAGCACCCGCATTTAATTTAAAAAATCAAGAAGGGAAAAAAATATCCTTAAAGGATTTAATTGGTAAAAAAGTAGTTTTGTTTTTTTATCCTAAAGATATGACCCCTACATGTACCGTAGAAGCATGCAACCTACGTGACCACTATTCTTCTTTGACAAAAGCTGGAATGGAAATAATTGGCATTAGTCCCGATGATGAATCTTCTCATATAAAATTTATTGAAAAACAACAATTACCCTATCATTTACTAGCGGATACGGATCATGCTATTTTAGAAAAATACGGAGTGTGGGGTGAAAAAAGCATGTATGGAAGAAAATATATGGGTGTTTTGCGAACTACTTTTTTAATTGATGAAGAAGGGAAAATTGCTCATATTATTGACAAGGTAAAAGCAAAAGAACATGCTCAACAGATTTTAAAACTATGGAAATAAATGAAGGTATTCATAAAAGAAAAATCATGGATTGCAAAATTAGCTTCGTTGAAACTACGAACTGACAATTGTGCCATTGTTTTCATGAACACCATTTATTTACATCAAATAACAAAACAAGAATTTCTTGCCTCAAAAAATTTACTGCGACATGAAATCATGCATGTAAAACAGTGGAAAAGAGAAGGTGCTTTTGTATTTTTA
Organism: Bacteroidota bacterium; assembly: GCA_947457085.1. Classification (GTDB taxonomy): domain Bacteria; phylum Bacteroidota; class Bacteroidia; order Chitinophagales; family Chitinophagaceae; genus OLB11. Next base: position 4,695 of record CANGUS010000140.1, on the reverse strand, counting down.
TATAAATACATCAAATACAGTTTTCAATTGGGCTACTTCAACAATCCTTTTGAAATTGAAGCACGAAAAGCATCGCTAAACTCAGCTATTCTTGATGGAATTACAATCTCTTGAAGAATAAACGTTTAAAAAGAAAATAATCTTATTTTTACAAAACTCTAGCTATCATGGTACAACTTATAACACAAGGAATTAGCATAACAGTAGAAACTTACTATAACTATGAACAATCTAACCCATTGCTGAATGAACATGCATTTGCTTACAAAGTAACTATTGATAATTTTTCAAATTTCCCTGTCAAATTATTGCGCCGACATTGGCAAATTTTTGATAGCAATGCTACCCACAGAGAGGTAGAAGGGGAAGGAGTTGTAGGTCAACAACCTATTTTAGAGCCAGGGGAATCATTTCAATATATGTCGGGCGTAAGTATTCGCACAGAAATAGGCCGAATGTTAGGGAAGTACCAAATGGAAAACATGTTGAATAAAAATATGTTCAGCATCAATATTCCTGAGTTTGAATTGGTAGCACCCCATAAATTGAATTAAGTTTTCAAACAAAACGTCGAATTTTTGGATTAATTTTTATTTTACCGATTCCTTAAACAAACTTTTCTTGTAGTAATTTCTCCGCGATTTGTACTGCATTGGTTGCAGCCCCTTTGCGTAAATTATCGGAAACTATCCAGCAATTTAGGGTGTTGTTTTGGGTTTCATCTCTACGAAGCCGGCCTACAAATACATCATCTTTATCATGTGCGTGCAAAGGCATTGGGTATTGCAAATTGGCAATATCATCTACAACGGTTATACCTTCAAAATTTTCTAATAGTTTCTTTACGTCCGCTAAATCGAAATCATTTTCAAACTCAATATTGACACTCTCGCTATGGCCACCCATTACTGGAATGCGCACACATGTAGCCGTTACTTTGATACTATCATCTTGCAGAATTTTTTTAGTTTCTAATATCATTTTCATCTCTTCTTTAGTGTAGCCATTTTCGGTAAACACATCTATTTGAGGAATGATATTCATATCTATTTGATAAGGATACGCTTTTTCTCCTTCTAAGTTATTACGTTCATTGTTGAGTTGTGACACCGCTTTTACGCCAGTACCTGTTACTGATTGATAAGTGGAAACGATTACTCGTTTAATTTTATATTTCAAGTGTAAAGGTTTCAAAACCATTACCATTTGTATGGTGGAGCAATTTGGATTGGCAATGATGTAATCATTTTTGGTCAAAACCTCTCCATTAACTTCTGGAACAATTAATTTATTATTGGGATTCATTCTCCAAGCAGATGAATTATCGATTACATAAATACCTGCTTCAGCAAATTTAGGAGCTAATTCTAACGAAGTTGATCCTCCTGCTGAAAATATAGCTATGCTTGGTTTTGCTGCGATAGCATCTTGATAGGAAACCACTTTATATTGCTTTCCTTTAAATGAAATTGCTTTTCCAATAGATTTTTGAGATGCAACGGGAATAAGCTCTGTTACTGGGAAATTTCGTTCTTCTAAAACCTGTAATATTTTACTGCCCACCAATCCTGTAGCACCCACCACTGCTATTTTCATTATTTATTCCTTTTATTATTTATTAGTAATATCATTAATTAGTTTCATGGTTTCCTCATCATCATCCAAATTATTCATTTGTTTCAAAATCCATTTATGTTTTTTTACCAAAGATGAAGATGGATTGTCTATGCTCCAAACTGCCGGATTGGGTAGGATTGTGGCAATCCATGCCGCTTCGCTTTTCGTTAATTTGTTAGCTTCTTTTTTAAAATAATATTGAGAAGCCGCTTGAATACCAAAAATGCCCTCACCCATTTCGGCAACATTTAAATAGGTTTCTAAAATTCTTTTTTTACCCCAAATCAGCTCTATCATAAACGTGTGATACACTTCTAGTCCTTTACGAAACCAATTTCTACCATTCCAAAGAAAAACATTTTTTGCTGTTTGTTGCGATATAGTTGAAGCGCCTAAAATCTTTTTATGTTTTGGATCATTATTGTATTTGACTGCTTTTTTTATCGCATCCATATCAAATCCATTGTGATCAGGAAAAAGCTGATCTTCACTACAAATGACTGCTAGCTTTGCATTTCGACCCATTTTATCGTACGAAATATACTCTCTTGTCAAACCATTTCCTTTCAAGATGGATCCAATCATAACTGAGGTAATAGGAGTGTTTATCCATTTTGTTAATACAATGAATAATACATTCGCGATAATTAATCCTAAAACAAAACGTTTCAGTTTGATCAAAAATGTAGATGGAGATTTCTTTTTAGCCACAGCAACAAAAGTAATATCAAATTTCAAATTCTACACTATCGATTTATCATTTAACAGAATGAATTTGCTTGCAATAAAATTTAACTTCTTTCTACTAAATTTGTAACATGGTTAATATCCTAGATAAAATAAGTACTTTACGATTTGCTACTGCAACAGCACAATTAAAAGTGAGTAGCGAAGAAACAATAAAAGCAATCCTTGAAAAACGAGTTCCCAAAGGGGATGTTTTTGAGTTTTCGAGAGCGGCAGGTTTATTGGCTGTAAAAAAAACAAGTGATGTCATTCCTGATTGCCATCCATTGCCTATTGAATACACGCATATTCGACATGAAATTGACAATTTAACTATCCATATTTATGTGGAAGCAGCCACCATTTATAAAACAGGATTAGAGGTAGAAGCAATGCATGGTGCATCAATAGTAGCCCTCACCATGTATGATATGCTCAAACCAATTGATAAAAATATAGAAATTTCTTCCATCAAATTGTTGAATAAAAAAGGAGGAAAATCCTCTTTTCAAGATAAAATGACGAGAGCAATAAAAACGGCTGTAGTTGTTTGTAGTGACTCAGTGAGTGCTGGTAAAAAAGAAGATAAAGCTGGCAAGGCCGTTATTTCATTATTAGAAAAATCAACTATTCATACTTCGCATTATTCTATCATTCCAGATGAAAAAATAGCCATACAAAACACGGTTAAAAAATTAGTAGATGAGCATTTTGATTTAATTTTATTTACAGGAGGTACTGGTTTATCTCCTAGAGATATAACACCGGAATCGATAGCAGAATTAATTGAAAGGGAAATTCCTGGCATTATGGAGGTCGCAAGAAATTATGGACAACAACGAACACCATATGCCATGCTATCAAGAGGAATTGCAGGTTTTATAGGAAATACTTTAGTGATTACATTGCCTGGGTCAACTAATGGCGCTAAAGAAAGTATGCAAGCCTTGTTTCCTTATGTGAAGCATATTTTTAAAGTGATAGAAGGCATTCGACATGATTAACAAAAAAAAATATGCTAGGTGTTTAATTATTTATAGTTTTACGAAACGCAACTAATCAATTAACCTACGTCCTTTGATTAAATTCAAATGATGGTTTTATAAATCAAAAAATACCTATGAAAAAAATAAGCCTACTACTTATTATTTCTTTTACCTTGTACACTTCATTTAGTCAAAGCTATAAAAAAAGAACACCGGAAGAAAAAGCAACTTATTATACCAAACAAATGGTAGATGATTTGAAATTAGATTCTAGCACAACTGAAAAAGTGTATCAAATTAATTTAATCGTTTCTCAACAATTAGATTCGGCATTTGCAGCACATACAGAAAAAGAGGCTATGAAAAGAGTATATTATACTGTATTTAAAAAACGGGATGAAGAATTTCGAAAAGTATTAACTATAAGACAATTTTTAGAATATGACGACTTGCAACGCGAACGAAGAGAAGCCAAACAAAAAGAAAAATTGGAAAAAGAAAAGCTTGAAATCAATAAAAAAGAAGAATAAAAAAGAGCATGGCTATTTTTTTTTCTTTAACTGAGCGGCTAAAAAAATATCCAAAGCAGATACCATTGAAGGCGCATTAGGCATTGGTGCTTTTAATTGCAATTGCAATCCTGCATCTTCTACAGCTTTGCTTGTTATTGGACCAAATGCTCCAATATAGGTATCGTTTTGAACAAATTTTGGTGCATTTTCAAATAATGATTTAATTCCTCCCGGCGTAAAGAAAATAATCATGTCATGTTTCTTTTTCAATAAATCTCTCACATCGTTACAAACCGTTTTGTACAACATGACTTCAACATGCTCTAAATTGTTTTTAGCTAAACAATCTAAAGTTTCAACTCTGCAAATATCATTCAGAGGAACTAGATATTTTTCTTTTGATTTATGTTTTGTAATTACTTCCAACATTTTATTGACAGTACCATCACTACCAAAAAATATTTTACGTTTTCTATAAACTATGAACTTCTGAAGATATAAAGCAATTGCTTCTGTTATACAGAAATATTTCATTTCTGGTGAAATCTTGATTCTTAATTCATCTACAATTCTAAAAAAATGATCAATGGCATTTCTACTATTAAATATAATGGCCGTATAATCTTTAATTTCAACACGTTGTTTTCTAAAATCTTTTGCTGGAACTCCTTCTACTAAAATAAATGGACAAAAATCTAATTCGATATTATATTTTCTTTCTAGCTCAAAATATGGAGATTTCTCAGATTCAGGACGCGGATGAGCAACTAATATTTTTTTTATAATTTTAGGTTCAACTTTAGTATGTTTATTGGTATTTGTTCATGTCAGAACAGCTTTTGTCACCGATTTTT
>CANGUS010000139.1 GCA_947457085.1 Bacteroidota bacterium | reverse complement strand
TTGCCTGTTTTAACTTCCATCACAATGCAAGTTCCAAATGTTGCTTCTTCTTTTTCTAATTGATTTTTCAATGCATTTTCAGCTACATCCTGAATATTCACATCCAGTGTAGTAATGACATCTCGTCCATTTTCAGGATCAATTTCAGATCCATCAATTGGCATCCAAGTTCCACCCGCAATTTTTCGAACAACACGCTGACCTTGCATACCACTTAAATCATTGTTGAATTCTCTTTCTATACCAACATTTTGAGCATTTTTTCGCCACAAGCCTACTATTCGATTAGCTAATAATCCAAATGGATTGATTCTTTTTGTTTTAGCCTCGCTAATAAAGCCACCTTTGTTCATCCCTTTTTTAAAAGGTTCTACTTTTTTTAATTCTAAATATTGAGCATATGAGGCTTTCTTTTTTAATAAGAAATATTTATTCTTATTTTTAAACTCGTTGCTTAAAATTTCTTTATAATCAACAGCATTTTTGTCTTTTAATATTGCTGCTATATTTGTTGATAAAGATTCAATGTATTTATTAAAAGTATCTTTTTTGATCGCCGTAAAATCTACATGTAAATCAAATTCAGGAATAGAAGATGACAACAAACTTCCATCTTCAGAAAAAATATTACCACGTTCAGGCTGAATGACTTCAATTTTAGTGTGCATACTATCTGCTTGCGCACGAAGTTCATTGCCTTCTTTAAATTGAATGACAACACCTTTATATAAAATCATGATGCCAAATAAACACATGGCAAGAAAAGTGATGTACACCCTAAAACGTATATCTTTACTTGTCTTCATTGCTGTTATTTATTTCTACATGAATTTTATAAGGAGGCACTTTAGTTGTTTGCAACCCTAAAACTGAAGCCCCTTTGGCCAGTTCACTTTCTTTTGTCAAAAACATAATTTGTGATTTCTCATCTATATATCTCCAACGCAATTCTTTTAATTGTTTTGCCGTTTCATTTATTTTTCTGATTCTATTTTCAGCTAAATGATTGATTGATATATAAAAAATTCCCAACAAAGAACAATATAAAATAAAGGGCATATTGTTTACAATACCCTCATTACCTACTGTATTCAGCATGCGTTTCCAATTGGGAATATTTTGTAATATGTTTTTTATTTTATTCAAACTTCTTTTAGTTTTTAGTATTTAATTTTAGAATCGTTTCTTGCTCTTGAAAATTTTTAAGTTCTTTAATTTGTAAATAGTTGTCAAATCTTTTCTGCCACCCTTAATTTTGCGCTTCGAGCTCTTGAATTCCGACTTACTTCATTATCAGTTGGCAAAATCGGCTTCTTCGAAATCACTTTTAACTTTTTTTCTTTTTTTGTTACTGGTAAAAAATCAGGCACTTCTTCAAACGTTTCATTTTTCATCCAGTTTTTTACAATTCTATCTTCTAACGAATGAAAGGTAATTACACACAACCTGCCTTTCGGTGAAAGTTTTGTAGAAATGTTTTCCAAAAAATCTTTCAATGCATTTAATTCATCATTTACTTCAATTCTCAATGCTTGAAAAACTTGCGCTAAATATTTATTCGGATTACCATAAATCACCGTTGATATTGCTTGTTTAAATTCATTAATAGTAGTCAATGAAGATGAATTTCTAATATCTACAATTCGCTTTGCCAAGGTTTTTGAATTGGTTACCTCACCATATTCTTCAAACAACTTTTGTAACTTTTGCTCTGGATATTTTTTCAAAATGTCAGCTGCAGAAAAACTTCCTCTATTGTCCATACGCATATCCAAAGGCGCATCAAATCGAATAGAGAAACCACGTTCAGCGGTATCAAACTGATAAGAACTAACCCCCAAATCTGCCAATACCCCATCCAATCTATCCAATTTATATAATCGAACGAAACGATCAGCATATCTAAAGTTTTCAGAAACAAAGATGACTCTCTCTTCTCCTTCAGGAATATTTCTCTGTGCATCTTCATCTTGATCAAATACGATAAGCTTTCCTTTTGGCCCCAAATGTTTTAATATTTCTTTACTATGGCCTCCACCTCCAAATGTTGCATCTAAATAGATTCCATCTGGAACAATATTTAACTGCTCTATACATTCATGTAAAAGAACTGACGTATGATATGTATTCGCACTATTCACCATCATTTGGATTTAAAAAATTACTCCCCAAAACCTCATTTGCCAAATTGCTATAGTCATCAGCACTCATTTCCATTGCTGCATGATATGATTTCGTATCCCATATTTCTACTTTGTTCCCTTGTGCAGAAAACACAGCGTCCTTAGTTATACCTGCATGCTCCAATAATTGTTTGCTCAATAATAATCTTCCAGCACCATCTGCTTCAATAGGAGTTGCACCATTTAAAAACTTACGTTTTAAAATTCTTGATTTTGGATTGAAATCATTTAATCCATTTACCACTTTTTCAATTTTCTTCCATTGATCATTGGTATAAAGCGTTAAACAATTTTCAAAGCCTCTACTAATGACATAGGTAGTAACCACCTCAGCATTTAACTGACGCTTGAAACCAGTAGGAATCATAAACCTTCCCTTGGCATCAATTGTTACTTCGTATTCTCCAATGTAATTAGACATGAGACAAAATTAATTATTTTTATAACACAAAATAACACTTTTTACCACATTCAATCACCATGAATATTTAAAGTAATTTATCCACATCTTGAACATATTGAATGCCAATAAATTCAACGCTTTTAGAGGTTTTTCACAATTCCAAACCTGCGTTTAGTGTGGATAATTTGTCACTACCCACAAAAAGAATGTGAAGAACTGTTGATAACCACAAATATCTGTTAATTAAGTAGTTATAAGCTACTATTTATTGAAATATTTATGTGTATAGACAAAAAAAATCCTCACTGTAAAAGTGAGGATTTCTATGATGATTGTGAAATATTTTTTTAACAATCAATTCAAAATTTACAATTCATGTGCAACTTCAATATTTTCTTGATGCTTTTCAACAATCATTTTTTCTAACCAAGCGCTTAAAATAAATAATATCCCAGCTGCAACGCCTGTCATCACAATAAATAACATAAAGAATTCATACAAATTGGTGATTTGAAACCCAAGAATAGACGGATAAACCACAGGCACATTTGGGTCAGCAGCTCCACTTGGAGGTATTAAAGCGCTCAATGTACCAGCAAATTTATTAGCCGCTGCATTGGCTAAAAACCAAGTACCCATCATTAAAGAGGAAAGGCGTAAAGGCGCTAATTTAGAAACCATTGACAATCCAATTGGAGACAAGCAAAGTTCACCCATTGAGTGAATAATATACAAAGCAATTAACCACCACATTGACACTTTTTCACCTAAACCTAATCCTTTAACTGCAATAGCAATAACTACATAACCTAAGGCAACTAAAGCCAAACCGATAGCCATTTTTTTAGGTGAAGATGGTTCTAATTTTCTAGAATATAAAAAACCCCAAATGAGTGTAAATACTCCAGCTAAACCAATTACTGCTAATGGATTTACTGATTGGAAATAAGATGCTGGCATTTCCCATCCAAAAATATGTCGATCTGTTTGCCTATCTGCAAATAGTGTAAGGGAAGCCCCTGCTTGCTCAAATGCACCCCAAAAGAAAATAACAAAAAAGGCAAGTATAAATATGACTATAATTCTCTTCATTTCAATACCTGACAAACTTTTATCTGTTAAAATAATAATTGGCATCACGATCATTGCACCATAAATAAACCAACTGATTATTTCAATATTCCCGATATTAACACCACCGATTACAGGAATATTAATCACTACATCTTTAAACATTTGTTTAAAATTCAACATGAAAAAGATAATAGCAATGGATCCAACAATCGTTAGGATTGCTTTTATATCTAGTGTTTTTACTGGTAACCCGATTTCTTTACCTTCCTCAGAAATTAAATATTTCTTTTGAAAAATAACAAACGTTGCTAAACCAATTACCATTCCTATACAAGCGCACAAGAAACCCCATTTAAAATCCATTGAACCGCATACTAATGGCGAGAAAAATGCACCTAAATTAATCCCCATATAAAAGATAGTAAATGCACTGTCAATTCTTCTATCATTAGCCGGATAAAGCTGACCAACCATTGTAGAAATGTTTGGCTTGAAAAATCCATTTCCTACAATCAAAGCAGTTAAGCCAGCCCACATTAAAGTAGTTCCTCCATCGGCACCAGCAGATGCACTCATAAACATTAAAAACTGACCTATCGCCATCAAAAGCCCACCTATTACTATACTTCTTCTATTACCTAAAAATTTATCGCATAAATAACCGCCTAAAAGTGGAGTTAAATAAACCAATCCGGTATAACTACCATAAATTTCAGAAGCATCCGCATCACTTAATAAGAGAATTCTTGTCATAAATAGTATGAAGATTGCCCTCATCCCATAATAACTAAAACGTTCCCACATTTCTGTGAAGAACAAAAAATAAAGTCCCTTAGGGTGACCTTTTTGTACTTGTGTATTTTCCATTTAATAAATTTTAAGTAGCCAAGATATAAATAAAATGCGAATTACAAATTATGAATTATAATTTATTTTAAAATTGACTCGTTTGCACATTGGCAGATTGATACATAAAAATTACCTTCGCACCCATGAATATTCTTTTAATAGGTAGTGGCGGTAGAGAACATGCACTTGCTTGGAAATTAGCGCAAAGTAAATTGTGCACTCAAATTTTTATTGCACCCGGAAATCCTGGTACGGCTCAAATAGGCACTAATGTTGATATTTCTGTCAATGATTTTGAAGCACAAAAAACATTTTGCATAGAACATACAATTGAAATGGTTGTAGTTGGCCCAGAAGATCCATTAGTAAATGGCATCTATGATTTTTTTCAACAAGACGAATTGAAACACATTCATATCATTGGACCCTCTCAACAGGGTGCTCAATTGGAAGGTAGCAAAGCTTTTGCCAAAGAGTTTATGTTAAAAATGAATATTCCAACAGCAAAATACAAAGAGTTTTCGGTTGTCGGATGTCAGATATCGGAAAACGGAAATATTTCTAATGTAAAACCAGACACCCAACATCTGTCATCTGACTACAATTCAGGAGTAGCGTATATCAAAAATCATTCCTTGCCAATTGTGTTAAAAGCAGATGGTTTAGCGGCAGGAAAAGGTGTTGTGATTGCTGAAACACATGAAGAGGCTTTACAAGCTTTTAAAGAAATGCTGCAAGAAAATAAATTTGGGAAAGCAGGTGCGAAAGTGGTTATTGAAGAATTTTTAACAGGGATCGAATGTTCCGTTTTTGTATTGACCGATGGTGAAAATTATTGTTTATTACCAACTGCAAAAGATTATAAACGAATTGGAGAA
>CANGUS010000138.1 GCA_947457085.1 Bacteroidota bacterium | reverse complement strand
GGACAGATATGGCTCTGCTGTTAATGTGATTGAAAACGATGGTTTTGAAATTGCTGCAAAAGTCTTTAATGTGTTGGAAGGTGAAAACCTTGCTGCCTCTGCAAAAACGACTGGCATCGGAATCCTCGAATTATCATCGGTGTTTGAAAATATAAAACCAGATATTGTGGTAACCATTGCAGATCGTTTTGAAACTATGGCAACTGCAATTTCGGCATCCTATATGAATATTCCTTTAGCGCATATTCAAGGTGGAGAGGTTACAGGAAATATTGATGAAAAAGTGCGACATGCAATTACTAAATTATCAGATTATCATTTAGTTGCTTCTCAAAGTGCATATGATAGAGTGGTGAAGTTAGGAGAAAATAAAGCGTTTGTTTATAATACGGGTTGCCCAAGTATTGATTTGGCTCAAGAAGTTTTAGACAATCCTTCTTTTGATTTTGATGTGTTTGAAAAATATGGGGGCACTGGTAAAAAACAAGATTTAAGTAATGGATACTTAGTGGTGATGCAACATCCAGTGACTACTGAGCATGAGCAATCAAGAGAACATATTGACATCACATTGAAAGCAATACATGAACTCAACAAACCGATTCTATGGTTTTGGCCAAATGTAGATGCAGGAGCAGATGGCACTTCTAAAGGGATAAGAGTGTTTAGAGAAAACGCAGACACTTCTAATTTTCATTTTTTCAAAAATATGGAACCACAAGATTTTTTGAGATTATTAAAAAATGCAGAATGTTTAATTGGCAACTCAAGTGTAGGAATCAGAGAATGTGCGTTTTTAGGAGTTCCTGTTGTTAATATTGGCAGCAGACAAGCAGGAAGAGACAGAGGTGCAAATGTGATGGATGTAGATTACAATAAAGCACAGATTAAAGAGGCGATCTTGACACAAATAAAAAATGGGCATCAACAAAAAGATTCTATTTATGGTGATGGAACAGCCGGTAAAAAAATTGCTGATTTGTTAGCAACTGTGCCTTTGCAATTCGATAAAAAATTGATGTATTAATGATGTTAGAAATTAATTATGAAGGCACAAAATACAGTCGTTTATTGTCGAATTCAGTAACGAAAAATGTGACAACAGCGTTGAAAGAAACCAATGACTATTCTTTTATCGTGAGTTATGATGGCATTATAGAAGATGATTCATATGCATTATTAGATAAAAATGCCTGTTTGTTTGATGTGCGTTTGAGCAATGAAGACATCGTAAAAGGTTTTAATGCAACTGGAAGAAATGAATTCAGAAGAACCTATAGAACCCCTGGTTTAGATTTCCAATTTGGCACCCAAGACTTTGAAAAATATTATCATTTTTACACCCAGTGTGAGCATGCCAGAAATTGGTTTCCTGTTCCTGCCATTGAATTAAAAAGTTGTTTGTTATTTACAGCTTCATTTGAAGGGGAGTATATTTCAGGAATGTCGTGTTATACAGGGGAAGATGTGGTAAGAGTGAGTAGAATTTATTCAACTAAAAGAATCAATACCAATCCTGCAATCAACGGCACCATATTTGGTGGGGCAGCCAAAAGGTTAGTGATAGAAATATGTGAATATGCTCGAAACAATGGTTTTAAATATGTCGATTTAGGAGGCGTTGATTTAAGCGGGAATGAAAAATCGGGCATTTCAGAATTCAAATTATCTTTGGGAGGAAAAATTGTTCCGGTAAAAATTGGACGATTTATGAAGCCTACATTTATACAAACACAAAAAGATATTTTAGTAAAAGGATTTGATATAACATAATATGATTCAAATAATAGGACACAATGAAATTGTAATTAATTTAAGTAGAACCTTAAAAAGTAAAAACATTCCTTTTAGAGTTTTTAGCAATAAAGATCTAACTGAGATAGGAAGTGAGTATTTGAAATTGAATACTTTAGAAGAACTTAAAAATGAGCTAATTAAAGAAAAAGGAAATACGTTGATTATTTCAGCAGGTGCCCCTTGGATCTTTACCCCTGCATTTTTACAAACTTTTGAACCTCAAGGAATTTTTAATATTCATGGAACGCCCTTGCCACATGATCGAGGGGGAACTATTGTATCTTGGTTAATATTAAATAAAAAAAGAATTGGAAATGCCATCATTCATAAAATTGTAAAAGATCCTGATGCTGGACCTATCTTACTGGACAATGAATTTATATACCCTACCAATTGCCATTACCCAAATGATTATTTAAAAGAATATAATCTACAACAAGAGAGGGTAGCAACTGATTTGTGTTTGAAATGGCATAATGGAGAAATTGATCTGACAAAAACTTCAGAGCAGCCACATTATTTATCCAGTTATTGGCCAAGGCTAAATGCTCATTTTAATGCGTGGATAGATTGGAATTGGAGCGGAGAAGATATTGAGTTATTGATACGTGCTTTTGATGAACCGTATGCAGGCGCTCAAGCATTATGGAGAGGAAAAAAGGTATGGCTAAAAAAAGCATTCTTTCAAAAAGATGCAAACTATCATCCTTTTCAATGGGGTTTAGTTTATCGATACAGACAATTAAGCAATACTGCTTATTATGCGATTGCAGTTAACGGCGGAACATTATATGTAGAAAGCTGTATAGATAGCGAAGGCAATAATTTAATGAAGAAAATAAAAGAAGGAGATCGATTTTATAATACAGATGAACAATTAGTTTCTTCAAAACAACGTACTGTAAAAACAAGTACTGGCTTCGAATTACAAGATCCATTATGATGAATTTATTAGCGGTTAATTTTCACTATTTCAGAGAAGAAAAATACCAAGGCGGTATTTATCCTGTTTCAAAAATTGAATTAAAAAAACAAATTGATGAAATAGCAAAATCGTATCGTTTTATTGCACAAAATGAGGTGATTGATTTATTGAAAAATAAACAACAATCAAATAAAAATTATTGTGTGATAACTATTGATGATGGATTAAAAGAACAAATGCAAGCCTTCGATTTTTTAAATGAAATGGGAGTGCCAAGTATCTTATATGTGCCTACGTATCCACTTCAACATAAAAAAGTATTGGATGTACATAAACTTCATTATGTGCGAACAAAAATGAATGACAATGATTTGTATGATTTGTTGAATGAGGAATATCAAATAGATCAAATTAAGTTTGATGATGCGGCACTAGCCAATCAATATCGATATGACAGTGTACTTTCAAGAAAAGTAAAATATTTTTTAAATTTTAGTTTGTCGCCAGCACAAAAGGAAAAAGCAATTGATTTTTTCTTTTCAAAATTAGTAGAGGATGAACAAGACTTTGCCCATAAATTATATATGAATGATGCCGATTTAATTAAATTAGCAAAAGCAGATTCATTGGGATCTCATGGTGAAAATCATTTACCATTAGCAACCTTAACTCCTCAAAAAGCAGCTTTAGAAATTACAAATGCTACACAGTATTTAGAGTCGATTACCCATAAAAAAATAACTTCATTTTCATATCCCTATGGCGGAAAAGATGCAGTAAACGATAGCATACCTATATTGTTTGATGCAACCGATATCGAATTTGCATTTACCATGTGGAGAGGTTTGAATGATGAACATGATTTTCAAAATCAACCCTATTTACTGAAGCGCATTGATACAAATGATGCTCCTGGAGGTAAAAATAATTCGTTAGAATACTCATTATCAAAGCATGATTAAAATTAGAATTGCCGAAATAGAAAACTTTAGTACAGAAGTTATTTCTCAACTCAGAGAAATAGCTAGCGTGGATATAATAGAAACTGAAAAAAAAGATTTAAAAAAATGTTTAGAAGAGTATGATGTTTTTTGGTTTAGGTTAAAATTTAAAATAGAAGAAAGTGATTTTCCTGAAAATCTAAAATGCAAATACATTGTTTGTCCGGTTACGGGCCTAGATCACATAGATTTAGACTTTTGCAAGCAAAAGGGGATTACGGTTTTGTCTTTAAAAGGAGAAAAAGAATTTTTGAAAAAAGTGAGGGCGACCGCTGAGTTAACCATGGCACTCACATTGTCATTGTTAAGAAAACTTCCTCAAGCGATTCAATCAGTAAAGAATTATCAATGGCAAAGAGATTTATTTAAAGGCAATGAAATTTTTGAAAAAAAAGTAGGAATTGTTGGAGTAGGTCGATTAGGAACCATAACAGCACAATACTTTAAAGCATTTGGTGCCAATGTATATGGATATGATATAGTTGATTTTGACGAATCTATTTGTATTAAGATGAATAGTTTGGAGGAGTTAGCGTCCATGGTTGATATTTTAAGTATTCATGTTGCCTATCAACCATCAACACATCATTTAATTGATACCAAAATAATCCAGTGTATGAAATCTACTTCTGTACTAATTAATACATCAAGAGGAGGAGTAATACAAAGTGAAGCATTGCTTGATGCCTTGCAGAAAAATGAAATAGCCGGTGCCGCATTGGATGTTTTAGAAAATGAATATGACATCCTTCAAAATAAATTAATCGCTTATTCTACACAAAATGAACATTTACTAATCTCACCGCACATTGGTGGAAATACCTGGGAGTCGTTTGAAAAAACAGAAATGTTTTTGTTTAATAAATTAAAAAAAGAAATAAATTTTGTCTAGTAACGATATTAAAATATTGGCCATTATACCAGCAAGAGAAGGTTCTAAAAGAGTGCCACATAAAAATTTCAGGGCATTTGCAAATACTACCTTGCTTGATTTGGCCATACAACAAGCATTAGATGCTAAATTAGTTGATCGAATTGTGGTTAATTCGGATGCGCCTCAAGTGCAAGCAATTGCAGCAAAATACGAAGCTAAAGGGATTGATTTTTTAGAGCGTCCAAAAGAATTGGCATCGGATGAATCTCCTGCAATTGATTACATGATTCAAACTATTAATCATTATCAATCCAAAGGGATTTTATATGATTGGGTGGTCATTATTCAAGCCAGTAGTCCTTTAAGGGAAGGGAAAGACATTGATGCAACGATACAGTTATTGAAAGATAATTCTACAGGAGATTCGGCAGTGAGCGTTGTAAAATTACCACACATGATTCACCCTCATAAATTAAAAAAAATGAATGGAGTGACATTAGAACCATGGTTGGTAGATGAAGGTCAAAAAACATCGGCGCATGAATTGCCAGATATTTTTGTAAGAAATTGTGCGGTTTATGTTTTTAAAACGAGCCATTTATTACAAGGAATTACTTATGGTGAAAACTCACTAGGATATATCATGCCTGAAGAAACTTCAGTAGATATAAACGATATGATCGATTTTGAATTTGCAGAATATAAATATATAAAAAAGAATGAAATTCATTAATAAAATCATTTTACGTATTTTTAAGAAAGGATATGAGTTGTATTGGAAATCAATTTACAATTCATACAGGGAGAAATACACTTTACATCCAAGTTTTAAATTC
>CANGUS010000137.1 GCA_947457085.1 Bacteroidota bacterium | reverse complement strand
TATTTTTACTATCTGTTTATATAATTCTTTTATTTTTTATCATAACGGTACAGAAGCCAAAATTAAAATTGTGCAACGAAGATATTTTTTGTAAACTATTTTAAAGAATTAGTTTATTCACAAACTGTGTATATTAACATTTCAGTTTGGCACTATACAGTAAAATCAATCTGTATAACGATGTGAATAAAAAAAAATATTTTTTTACTTATATTGTATAGTCAATTAAATGGTTTTTTTGATACAAAAAAGATTCTTCAGAAACGATTTTCTCAGCACTTTTTTGATGAATATTTTTAAATTAATTTTTTAGTTAGGAGCCCTTATTTTGAAAAAAATAGTAAGAAACTCTTTGTGTTTAATTGACTATATTTGCAATTATAAATTACTTACTATGAGAAAATTCATTTTTCTATTTTTACTATTCTTTATCTTGTTTGTAACAGGCTATGTGTATTGGTTTTATTATAATTCATTCAGTGATGGTTCAAGAGAGGGTGTTCTTTACAAATTTTCAAGAAAGGGGGATGTTTTTAAAACTTGGGAAGGAGAAATTATTCAACCTGGTTATCGAGCTGGTTTAGGCACAATTAATAGCAATAACTTAAATTTTTCGGTAGCGGACTTATCTTTAATAGATACATTAAATAAATCTATAGGCAAAATGATCAAAGTACATTATGTGCAATATCGTAAAAGTTTACCTTGGAGAGGAGATAACTACAATGGCAAAAATCAAGAAAATGGCCAATATATGATTGATCGTATTGAAAAAGTTTCTGAAGCCAATTTGGCCGTTCCCGGTTTATAATATTACCCCAACAATAAGAAAACTGCTGGTTTTTTATGGAAGGAAATATTCATTTGCTTCCATTGTGAAACTGATTTAGAAATAATTTTTTCCTCTTTTCCTGTTAAATAACAAGCCACACAAATCCTCGTTTCATTTGAACAATTTTTAAGCAATTCAGCTAATAATTGGTCGTTTCTATAGGGTGTTTCAATGAAAATTTGAGTACAATTTTTAATCCTACTTTCTATTTCAATTTCTTTAATTTTTGATGATAAAAAAGGTTGTTTATTGGGTAAATAACCTAAAAATTGAAATTGTTGTCCATTAAATCCGCTTGCCATCAATGCTAATAAAATAGAATTAGGGCCTACATAAGGAATTACTTTTACCTCGTTTTGATGTGCTAAAGCAACCAATTCTTGTCCAGGATCGGCTACACTTGGACATCCGGCTTCGCTAATAAAACCAATATCATTGCCTGATAACCATATTTTTTTAGCATCAGCCAACGATTCGTTTTCATGTTCGTTGAGCATGTAAAACGTTAAATTATCGATTACAATATCTCGATTCAGTTTTTTTAAAAAACGTCGGGCACTTTTAATTTCTTCAACATAAAAAATATTGAGTTTAGATACGACCTCTGTTAAATAAGTAGGTATTGCTTGTAAAGCATCTTCTGCTAAAATATTCGGAATTAGATGTAATGAACCTTTCATATTATTTTTTATCTATTTATGTATATCGTTTTATTTACTATTAAATAATTAAGATCTTTTTTTAATAAGTTAAATAAAATTTCAAATATGACTAGTCATGGAGATTATAATGCGTTGTGTAGTTGATGCATCTTCATAAATTTTATAAACTTATAATGTCGTGAATAGCGGATTTTATATTTGAAAATACCAATATGAGTCAAAAATAAGCTATTAATATTGGTTTAAAGAAAGGCAAATTGATTTTTACTATGATAATTTATGATTTTTTAAACAGATTGTATCTAAAAAAATATTATTTTTGAACATACAATTATTTTCATGGAGATTAAAGCAGGCCCATTATTATCGACAATCAATTATCCGTCAGACCTTAAAAAAGTCAAAAAAGAAGATTTACAACAAGTTTGTACTGAATTGCGACAATTTATTATTGATTCGGTAAGTGTGAATGGAGGTCATTTTGGTGCGAGTTTAGGTGTAGTAGAGCTTTCAGTAGCATTGCATTATGTTTACAATACACCAATTGATCAATTAGTTTGGGATGTAGGTCACCAAGCGTATGGACATAAAATTTTAACTGGAAGAAGAGATGTATTTCATACCAATAGAAAATATGGAGGAATTAGTGGTTTTCCCAAAAGAAGTGAAAGTGAATACGATTCATTTGGAGTAGGGCATTCATCCACTTCCATCTCTGCAGCCTTAGGAATGGCTATTGCAGCAGATTTATTAGGCCAAAAAGAGCAAAAACATGTAGCAATCATTGGCGATGGATCAATGACGGCCGGTTTGCCATTTGAAGCATTGCAACATGCAGGCTCCTCTAAGGCTGATATTTTGATTATTTTAAATGATAATCAAATGAGTATTGATCCTAATATTGGCTCTTTACGTGAATATTTAACGGATATTACAACATCAAAAACATACAATAAAGTTAGAGAGGATGTTTGGAAAGTGCTAGGTAAAATGCCTTATGGCAAGTTTAATCAAAAATTAGCATCAAAAATTGAAGGGGGAGTTAAAGGGGTTGTTTCTAAAACCAGTAATCTTTTTGAAGCCTTAGGCCTGCGTTATTTTGGAAATGTAGATGGTCACAATGTGTTAAAATTAGTAGAAACGCTTAAAGATTTACATCAAATTAAAGGACCTAAAGTATTGCATATCAATACTATAAAAGGTAAAGGGTATGAGTTGGCGGAGAAAGATCAAACTCTTTGGCATGCACCAGGTACTTTTGATAAAGTAACCGGAAAAATAAATAAAGTAGTGTATGATTCGCCTCAACCACCTAAATACCAAGATGTTTTTGGTAAAACATTGGTTGAGTTGGCCAATATGAATCCTAAAGTAATGGGAGTTACTCCTGCAATGCCATCAGGGTGTTCATTGAAGTTTATGATGGAAGAAATGCCAGATAGGGCATTCGATGTAGGTATTTGCGAGCAACATGCCGTGACATTGAGTGCGGGGTTGGCCACTCAAGGAATGAAAGTTTTTTGTAATATCTATTCAACGTTTATGCAACGTGCTTATGATATGGTTATTCATGATGTGGCAATACAGAAATTGCCAGTAATTATGTGTTTAGATAGAGCAGGAGTAGTGGGTGACGATGGGCCAACTCATCATGGATGTTATGATATCGCTTACATGAGATGTATTCCGAATATGGTAATTGCCGCCCCAATGAATGAACAGGAATTGAGAAATATGATGTATACCGCTCAATTAGATGAAAATAAAATGCCATATGTTATTCGTTATCCAAGAGGTGAAGGAGTGATGCCTGTTTGGCAAACGCCATTTGAGAAAATGATTACAGGTCAAGGAGAATTGGTTCAGGAAGGGGAAGAAATCGCAATATTGTCAATTGGACACCCAGGAAATTTTGTTATATCTGCATGTCAAGAACTTGAAAGTCAAGGAGTTAAGCCTGCTCACTTCAATATGAGGTTTGTCAAGCCATTGGATGAGGAAATTATGCATCAGGTAGGTAAAAGCTATAAAAAAGTAATCACGATTGAAGATGGAACGGTTGTAGGTGGCTTTGGCTCTGCATGTTTAGAGTTTTTTGCTGAGCACAATTATCAAGTTGAAGTTAAAATTTTAGGAATTCCTGACAGATTGGTTGAACATGGTAAGCCAGCTGAATTGCACAAAGAGTGCGGTTATGATAAAGAAGCCATCATGGAAACTGTGTTAAATTGGAGTGAAGTTAAAGTAGAAAATTACTAAAAATTACTTTAATTTATATATGTCAACTTATTGAATTTCAAATATTTAAATTATGTTTTTTGTGGTTTCTTTTTAGCTGCTGGAAATAGTATATTGTTCAAAATTAATCGATAACCTGGCGAATTAGGATGTAAATTTAAATCGGTTGGTGGATCGCCTACTTGATGCTGAAAATCTTCTGGATCATGTCCGCCATAAAATGTCCAAGTACCTTTTCCTAAATCGCCATGAATATATCGAGCTTCGCCAACCGATTTGTTTTCACCTAAGATAGTAGTACTGCTTTTTATTAAGCTTGATTTAAATGAAGTGGTTTGACCCATGAAGCCTTTAACTGTTGTTGTATGATTTTGACATAACATGCTTGGAATGGGATCGAATTTTGCTGAAAATGTGAATAATGTGAAATAATCCGAATTGAAAGGAACTCTTCTTACTTGAGTCATATCAATATCAGAATATTCATATTCATAAGGATTGCCCACTAACTTGAAATCTTTAAAAGCCAATGATTTTGAGTAGTCTAATTTATTTTGTGCATTGGGATCAGCCGCATCCCCATCAAACATGGCAGCGCAAATGTCAGTTCCCTCTGCAGCCAATGCGATATCATAGCTGTCTGTAGCAGAGCACATGGCAAATAAATAACCACCCCCTATAACAAAGTCCTTAATTTTTTTAGAAATAGCAAGTTTCAACTGAGATACTTTTGAGAATCCATGTTTTTTTGCCATATCTTCATTTTTCTTTTTATCGATAATATACCAATCTGCTGTGTTATAAGCTGCATAAAATTTACCGTATTGTCCTGTGAAATCCTCATGATGCAAATGCAGCCAATCATATTTTACAAGCTTATCATCCAATAATTCATCATCATACACTTTGTCAAATGGGATTTCAGCATAGGTTAATACCATGGTTACGGCATCATCCCAAGGTAACTTCCCATCTGGTGTGTAAACTGCTATTTTAGGAGGTTTTTCTAACTGAATGATGTCCATATTTACATCTGGATCTGCAATTTCTTCTAATATTTTCGTGTATTTTGCTTCGGGGATTATTTCATAACTGACCCCTCTGATTTTACATTCGTTTTCAAATTCTTGTACTTGGTCAAATACAAAACTGCCTCCTTTATAGTTTAAAAGCCAATTGACTTTATATTGTTTTGCTAGAACACTGTAAGCAATTCCATATGCTTTTAAATGATTTTCTTGTTCTGTTTCATCCATTGGAATGAGTATTTTCGCTCCAAAAGAAGGGGTTGAAAAAAGAATTACAAAGAGTATAGATAATAATTTTTCCATTTTATTAATTTTTGCTTGATAGTAATCTAATTAATTCAGAGCCAGATTCATTTAGTTATAATATTCTCCGTAATAAAATATTTTAAAAGAATTAAAACCTACTTTGTACTGTAATACATCATAATCGAGTCTGAATTCGTTAATGCTCATAGAAGATATATCATATAATTTACCCAGGCTAAATAAGCGGAGGAAATTATTTTTATTAACGTAAGCCATTGAATTATAGCCAATTAAAAATTTTTCCGGATAGTAGATATCAATTTGAGTTTGTGTTCCTTCGTGAAAAATTTTAAAATAACCATTTAGGTCTTCAAAAGCTACTAAGCGATCAGCAACTTGATATTTGGGTTCAAAATATCCAATGGTATATAAATTGCCTT
>CANGUS010000136.1 GCA_947457085.1 Bacteroidota bacterium | reverse complement strand
CATGTGTACCTCATCTATAATATACACTTTGTATTTGCTACCACCTTGAGGTGCAAATCGAACTTGTTCAATTAAATCACGTATGTCATCAACTGAATTATTAGATGCTGCATCTAATTCATGAACATTAAAGGAAGTATTTTCTTTAAATGAAGTACAAGATGGACAAACATCACAAGCTTCCGCATCTTCAGTTCTATTAGTACAATTAATAGTTTTTGCTAAAATACGAGCACAGGTTGTTTTACCTACCCCTCTTGGTCCACAAAACAGAAATGAATGCGCTAATTGGTCTGTTTTAATAGCATTTTTTAAAGTAGTCGTAATATGCGACTGACCAACTACTGTGTTAAAGTGCTGGGGACGATACTTAATTGCCGATACTACATAATTTTCTGCCATGGGGACTGCAAATATAATATTGATTTGTGGATGTGGCAATGAATTAATACGTCAATTCATAAACTTTCATTTTTAATTTGAATAATTCCTAAAAGCGTTCAATCTTTGTAAAGTGAAATTATTCAAATCTTTTTCAAATTATTTATCATTAGTAAAATTTAGCCATACCATATTTGCTATGCCGTTTGCTTTAATAGGCTTTTCTTTGGCGGTGGTTTATGAAAATAAAGCGTTTGATTGGAAGATTTTTATTGCCATCATCTTATGCATGATTTTTGCCAGAAGCGCTGCCATGGCTTTTAATCGTTACATCGATGAAAAATTTGACAAACTGAATCCAAGAACAGCAGTTAGAGAAATACCTGCAGGCATTATTAAAAAAGAAAATGCATTATTATTTGTAATTGTTAATGGGGTTTTATTTATTGCGACTACATTTTTTATTAATAATATCTGTTTGTATTTATCACCGGTAGCATTATTTACCATATTATTTTATAGTTATACCAAACGCTTCACTGCATTGTGTCATATAGTTTTGGGTGTGGGATTATCACTAGCTCCTATTGGTGCCTATTTGGCCGTTACCGGCTTTTTTGATTTGTTGCCAATATTATTTTCATTTGTGGTATTAACCTGGGTAAGTGGCTTTGATATATTATATGCTTTACAAGATGAAGATTTTGATAAAGAACATCAATTAAATTCCATACCTACATTATTAGGTCGAAAAAATGCATTGGTAGTGTCTATTTTATTGCATTTCATTACAGCAATTATTGTTTTGGCAATTGGTTTTATAGGAAGTTTTAATTTCATATATTGGATGGGTGCCATCGTATTTATAGGTTTATTAATATATCAACATACGTTGGTAAAACCAAATGACATCAGTAAAGTAAATATGGCATTTGCAACTACAAATGGCATAGCTAGCGTTGTGTTTGCTATCTTTGTGATTGTTGCTTTGTTTATGCAATAAATTTAAATTATGCCCCGATTACTAGCAATTGATTATGGAATAAAAAGAACAGGTATTGCAGTTTCTGATCCAATGCAAATTATTGCGAGTGGATTAACCACTGTTGAAACTGGCAAATTGATGCAATTTTTAAAAAAGTATTTTACAGAAGAAATTGTAGAATTAGTATTAATAGGCATGCCTAAAAATTTACGAAACGAAGCAACCGATGCAACCCCATTCGTTGAAAAATTTATTGAAGCATTTCAAAGAGAAATTCCTTCTATTCCTATTAAAATAGTAGATGAACGTTTCACTTCTAAAATGGCATTTCAAACAATGATAGATAGTGGAATGAAAAAAAAAGACAGACAAAATAAAGCGCTGGTAGACGAAATTAGCGCAACCATTATCTTACAAGGGTATATGTCTAGTTTTTAGTATTTTTATCTTGGGGATTATTTTCAACCATATCTAAACCAGCAACACCGCCACTTACAGCCATTTTCATAGCATCGGAAGGATGAATATCTAAGGGTTGAATATTTTCAATATCTACTATAAATAAAAATCCACTGACTGCATAAGAATGGGGTAAATAAACGGCAACTTTTCCAGCCAGATTTAATTTCGACAAATCATTTTGAGTAATGAAACCAATTTGAAAAATTTCAGGATTCGTTCGAACTTTTACTAAAACTGGTTTAGTAAATTTCTTTTTATCACCCATAAAACTTTCAACCACATCTTTAACAGACGTATAAATAAATTTTAGAAAAGGGGTTCTTTCTAAAATAGTGTCAAAAAAATTGATTAATAATTTCCAAATAAGAAAAGTGCTACCCAACCATCCAATCACAATCAAAGAGGAAATGATAATTACAAATCCTACCCCCCTTGGCATGGATGGTATTTTAGTATCTATAAAATCAAATATTGAATATGCAGCCCAAGCGGTAATGGCAATAGGAGAAATGATAATTAACCCTTGAAGGAAATATCGCAAGAAAAGAGCCGCTATTTTTCGCATGTTGCAAATATAAATTCATAAAATTTACTATCTAGCATGATTTTTGTACTAATTTTTTTATTATTTTTGCATTAACATATATAACCACAGATTTATTTCACACATGAAGACCAGAATTCTCACTACAATCCTATTCTCATTATGCATCATTGGTATTTTATATCTTAATTTAGAAAAAAAATATTTCATACAAATAGCCTTTTTAAGTATTGGTGCATCCCTTTCTTTTTTTATCAATTTAGCGAAACCAATTTATCCTCCTCAAAAAAATAAGAAAAATAAAGAAGCTTACATTTCAGATATTAATTACAGAGGAACAAAATTCTAATCTTACCTTTTTTTCAACGTACTGAATTATATTTGCTGAATGCAACATATATTGGATAAAATTGAAGCGCTTAAAAACGAAATTCGTGAAGCAGCAATTCAAAATCAAGAAGATTTAGAAAAATACCGAATACGTTTTTTAGGAACCAAAGGTTTGGTAAAAGAATTAATGGGTGAAATGAAAAATGTTTCTTCTGAATTGAAGAAGGATTTTGGGCTAAAAATGAATGAATTCAAAGTTTTTGCTGAAACAAAATACAATGAATTTAAAGATTCAACTACAGAAAGTAATGACCAAACATCTTCCGTTGATTTTTCTCTACCTTCCTATCCTGCTGAATTAGGCGCTCGACATCCTATTCAATTAACAATGAATAAAATGATTTCTATTTTTGAAAAAATAGGATTTAGTGTTGCAGAAGGGCCTGAAATTGAAGATGATTGGCATAATTTCAACGCACTTAATTTACCTGAAAATCATCCTGCAAGAGATATGCAGGATACCTTTTATATTTCTAAAGAACCCGATTGGTTGTTAAGAACGCATACAAGCAGTGTTCAAGTTCGGGCGATGAAAGAAGGTAAACTACCGATTCGACAAATTTTTCCTGGTCGAGTTTATCGAAATGAAACTATTTCGGCTCGTGCACATTGTTTTTTTCATCAAATTGAAGGACTTTATATTGATGAGCATGTTTCCTTTGCGGATTTAAAACAAACATTGTATCATTTTGTAAAAGAAATGTTTGGAGGGGATGTACAAGTTCGATTCCGCCCATCTTATTTTCCATTTACAGAGCCGAGTGCAGAAATGGATGTAAGTTGTTTTATTTGTGACAGTAAGGGCTGTAATGTTTGCAAAAACATAGGTTGGGTAGAAATTTTAGGGTGTGGCATGGTGCACCCGAATGTACTTACTAATTGTGGCATTGATCCTGAAAAATACAATGGATTTGCCTTTGGAATGGGAGTAGAAAGAACAACAATGATGCAATATGGCATAAAAGATATTCGAATATTATCAGAAAATGATGTTCGCTTTTTAGCACAATTTAAAGGAGTTATTTAAAAAATATCAATTTTAGTATTATATTTACTCAAACAATAAAAATTATTAATAATATGGCAAATGAAATCCATGCATATTGCATGAAAACTAAAGAGAAAAATGTTTTAATGAAAGATGCAATTATTACTCAAACTTCTAGAGGTGGTTATATGGCTCAAGGGAATGATGGTAAAGGCAACAAAATGACAACTATGCTTTCAAAAGCAAATGCAGAAGCAGCAGTAAAAGCTGGTCATGCTAAAATGGGCTAATTTTTCCCCTAAAAAATAGTAAACACCAACTCTTGTTGGTGTTTTTTTTTATTTACACAAAAGCACTCTATTTTTACAACATGATATTGGTTACGGGTGCTTCAGGATTAATAGGTCTTCATTTAATTAAACAATTAAGTGAAGAGGATGTTCCTATCAGAGCCCTATATTATTCATCCATTCCAAAATTTCTTGACAACACTATTGAAAAAAATATTGAATGGTTTCAATGTGATGTGTTAGATATAATTTCATTAGAGAAGGCATTTGCATCCATTACTCAAGTATATCATTGTGCTGCCATGGTTAGCTACGACCATCGTTTACATGACAAAATGAAAGAAGTAAATATTGAGGGAACCGCTAATGTGGTTAATTTTTCAATTGAAAAAAATATTCAAAAATTCATTCATGTAAGTTCAATTGCTGCTATTGGAAAAGAAGATGGAGGTTTAATTACAGAAAAAACGGAATGGATTAAAGATAAAAATATTTCTACTTATTCTGAAAGTAAATTTTTTAGCGAAATGGAAGTATTTAGAGGAATTGGAGAAGGATTAAATGCTGCGATTGTAAATCCTGCCGTCGTTTTGGGAGAAGGGAATTGGGATAGGAGTAGCAGTAATTTATTTAAAATTGTACATGATGAATTTCCGTATTACACCAATGGAAAAACGGCTTGGGTAGATGTAAAAGATGTGGTGAAAGCAATGATATTATTAATGCATAGTGATGTTAATAATGAACGATTTATTTTAAGTGCTGGTAATTTTTCTTTCAAAGAAATATTTACATTGATGGCTGTGTCTATGAATAAAAAACCTCCTTATCGATTTGCGGCAACATGGTTAACAGAATTGGTTTGGCGTTTAGCATTTTTAAAAAGTATACTAAGCGGCAAAGTGGCAACCATAACAAAGGAAACAGCGCACAGTGCTCAACAAATTTCAAATTATGACAACTCGAAATTTTTAAAACAATTTCCAGATTTTAATTATGAAAATATGGAAGTGACCATTGATAGAATAGGAAAAAAATTTATTTCCTAAAGTCCTTTGATCATTTCTTCCAAAGCAGTTAAATGCGCTCTAAATGCTTTTTCGCCTAACTTAGTAATCGCATAGGTTGTATTGGTTTTTTTGCCTATAAAACTTTTAGAAATTTTTACATATTTATTTTCTTCTAAAGGCTTCATATGCGAGGCTAAATTGCCATCTGTAACTTCTAATAATTGTTTCAAAAAATTAAAATTTACATCTTCATTTACCATCAAAGCACTCATAATGCCTAGTCGGATTCGATGATCAAAAATTTAATTTAATTTTTCTATTGGAGTCATTTTGCTAGATATCAGTTGTTAGCTGCCCTACGATTTTAGATAATTTGATAACCATATTTTTTCCACATAGCTATGCGAT
>CANGUS010000135.1 GCA_947457085.1 Bacteroidota bacterium | reverse complement strand
CTTTGAAAATGGTTTGATATGCTATAACAAAGCAGATTATAGAAGTGCAATTAACTATTTAGAAATTGCATTAGAAGATGCAAATGCATCAAATAAAGAAGATATTGAATATTATATGGCTATGTCGTACCAAAAAATGGGTAGAGAAAAAAAGGCTGAAAAAATATTTAAAAAATTAATGCTAAGTTCAAAATACAAATCGATTATCTCAGACAAACTCATTAAAACAAAAAAGTAGAATCAATTGATTCTACTTTTTTTATTATACACGTATAATCCCTTTTTATCGCATCATATTATCTACATATTCTGCATTTAGCAAATAAAATACTCCAATAAAAATTACAATAATTATAATGATGGCTAAAAAAGTAATGGTTCTTTTTTGAGCAATATTAACTGCAGCAAGCTTATGCATTTCACCTAATCGATTTACAGTATTTTCCATTTTATTAAAAGCGGTTTCTCCCTT
This sequence comes from Bacteroidota bacterium, assembly GCA_947457085.1. Lineage (GTDB taxonomy): Bacteria > Bacteroidota > Bacteroidia > Chitinophagales > Chitinophagaceae > OLB11. The sequence goes on along the minus strand of CANGUS010000135.1, from coordinate 5,008 downwards.
AATAATATAGTCATAAGCACCATTTCTCATACTATCTAAAGCAATATTGATATTATCTTGACCCGAAAACATAATTACTTTTGTATCGGGACTCAGCAATTTTATCTCTTTTAAAACTTCAACCCCATTTTTTGCGTTGACATCAGATGAACTTAAATGATAATCTAAAACGACGATTTCGGGTTTAAGTTTTTTTACATCTGCCATAGCCTCTTCCCCATTTTCATAGGTTTTCATTTCAAAAATATAGCGTTCCTTTAAATAATCTTTGATCATTTCTGTTTGCACTGGATCATCATCAATGACAAACATATAACGAACACTTTCTAACATAATATTATCTTCAGCCATAAAATATATTTTTTGAAAAATACAACGATTATTTTAAAATGCAAAATTACTATACGATTCATTAATAATAAAGATGAATATTATCAGTTTTTTATATGCGAATAGCCTATACCTTTGTAGTAACTAAAATACAAAATTATGAATTCAATACTAGTTCCAACCGATTTCTCCAGTGTTGCAGATAATGCAATGAATTATGCTATTTCAATGGCAGATTATTACCAATTAGATATCATTTTATACCATGTGGTACAAATGAGCTCGCCCAATGTAACTGAGCAAATCCACCTTGATTTTATACCTGAAGTAACTGAAAATGCAAAACACAAATTAAATGAAAAAGTAAAACTTCTAAAAACTCAATTTCCCCAAATTTCATTTCATACAAAAGTAGAATATGGTTTATTTTTAGAAAGTTTAAAAAAAACTTGTGAAGATTTAGGCCCTATTTGCATGGTAATGGGCATTAGTGGTAATGGTGATGGTATGGATAAAATTATAGGTAGCAATGCCCTCAATGTAATGACAGAGCTGAAATTCCCATTAATTATTGCACCTAAATATGCTACTTTCAAGCCTATTGAAAATATTTGCTTTGCTTGTGATTTAAAGAATGTATTAAGTTCTACCCCAATTGTAGCATTGAAAGCATTTTCTAAATTATTTAATGCAAATATGCATATTTTGAATATAGACTATAATAATAAAAATTTCACGCCAGATACTCAAAATGATTTGATTATTTTAAATGATATGTTAGATCATATTAAACATGAATTTCATTTTATAGTAGATGAAAATGTGCAACATGCAATCGATATTTTTGTGAATAATCATCCAATCGATATGCTAATTATGCTTCCTAAAAAACATTCTTTCTTTGCTAGTTTATTTCATAAAAGCCAGTCAAAAGAAATGGCATACCATAGCCATATTCCATTATTGGCTTTACATCAAGATTAATAATATGTTTAATTAAAAAAAATGCCATCTGATTTCAGATGGCATTTTTTACATTGTGTATAAACGAAATTAAAGTTTATTAAATTTAAAAGTTGATAATTTTTTACCCGCATTTAATTGAATTGTATACATGCCACTTGGTAATTCTTTTACAGAAACGGTAGTAGATTTTGCAGTAGTATTTAATTTAATTTCTTTTACTATGGCACCAAATACATTGGAAATTTTAATAGCTTCTATATTATCCAAACTAGAAACAACATTTAACTCATTTGAAGTAGGATTTGGGTATACTGAAACTAGCGCACGGGTATTAATTTCATTCATTCCTAAAGGAAATACTAAAATCGTTTTAGAAATAGTATCAGTTTTACATGGTCCCACAACAATCATCGTAACGGTATAAGTTCCTGGGGCAGAGAATGTATAGGTTGGATTTTGATTCATACTGGAATTACCATCTCCAAAATTCCAAGACCAAGCAGTTGAACCGGTAGTACTATCAATAAATGAGTAGGTATTTCCTATATAAGAATATCCAAAATTAGAATTTTGAGCAGGTAATGCAGTAATAGAAATTGAATCTGTTGAGCTACAACCAGCTTGATTTGTAACTATAACAGTTAAAGTAGTATCTGCAGTTACAGTAATGGTATCTCTTCTTGTTGTAACCCCATTACTCCAAATATAGGTATTATTGTTTGCTCCTGGGCCACCTCCTTGAATAGGATTTAATATTACAGTAGAACCAGCACAAACAGATGTTGATGGAGTTGCAGTCATCGTTAATATAGGCGCATTTGCTAAAGTAACGTTCACAGTGGCAGTTGCTGAGCATCCAATAGAATCGATACCTGTTACAGTATATTGAGTAGCAGCTGTTGGAGAGGCTGTAACTACATTCCCTGATGTTGTGTTTAAACCTAAAGCAGGAGACCAAGTATAAGAAACTCCACCTGATGCAGCTAAAATTGCACCGGATGTAGCTCCATTACAAACTGCTGCAGTTGAAGGAGATACCAAAACCAAAGGAAGTGGATTAGTAGATACTTGAATACTGTCTGTATTAGTTGTGTATGACAAACCAGAATTTGCACAAGAAACAATACATTTTATAAATGTTTTACTAGATAAATTTCCCGTTGTAACTGTTGCAGAATTTCCAGCAAATATAGTCCATGGACCAGTAAATGAGTTTGACATTTGCCAAGTATATGTAATTCCTGCACCTGTGATAGGAGTAGAAAGTGACAAATTAGAAGTACCTGATCCACCACAAATTAAAGGTTTCCCATTCACAATATTTCCTACATTTGGAGTACCAGTACATGATAAAGGAAACTCCTCATAAGATACGTCATCAATTGTTGTATTTGCGCCTTGGTTTGCACCTAAAGTATTTTCACAATTTCCTTGAAAAATAATATGAGTTGTTATGTTTCCAGTAAATGAAGTAGGGATAGCAAATGAATAATTATACCAACCATTGACCGCCTGCGTATCAGGTATCATGTATGTTCTACTACGAGCAACTGTACCAATTTTTACAGCATTTACATCCATACTATCCGTGTTATTAACATATACGGTAATGCTATCAAAATTAGCATTAATATCATCTCTGTATATCCAGAAACTAACGCTAGTTGCTGTATTCCCTCTATTAGAATAGTCAATTGCTTTGGTTACTAATTGTTGAGTTAATCCAGCAGTTGCAGATCTACTTCTGAAACGAGCCATAGCGTTTCCACTGTGGGGAGTTACTGTTGGAAATGTACTTGTGGTACTTCTAACCCAAAGAGGCTGAGGAGTAGCTGGTTTTAGAGTCCAACCAGTAGGAACAAATGGATTGTTATCAAAACTTTCTGTAACAACTACCGCTTGTGCATTTGCCAAATTAGACAAACTAAAAAGCACTAAAAAACTGAAAAGTAATTTTTTAATCATGTTTAATATATAATTTAAGTGCTAAAGATAGAAAAATCAGCTATCCAATATATCTGGAATAGACCAAAGAGATAATAATTACGTTTAATTGATTCTATTCTCTATGAAAATCCCAAGCTTCAAAAATAGACTGCAAATAAAAATTTTCTTCCAATGTAATCACATCATCTGCTTTCGCTAAATACACCGCAAATTTGATGAATTCAAAACGTTCCTCTTCTGTAGAATCTTCGTGAAAATCATCCATACATTTTAAAAAATGCAAATGCCAATCTTCTGGATGAAGGGAACTTATTTTATCTATTTCGTTATCTAATGATACATGAAAAGGAAATTCTTGAAAAAGATATTCTCGTATAATTTTTTCTTCCTCAATGTGAAATTTATGATCAACTGCAGATAATATCATCAACATATGATAACCTGCTATTGTTTTATTCATTCTGTGGTTAGGCATTTATTATAAATTTGAGGACAAGATAAGATTCAAATCTAAAAACTTCATGTTAAACTTTTTAGAAAGTACTTTGCTTGTCAATTTACCTTTATAAATATAGGTAGCCGAAATTAAACCAGGTTTGTTATTAATAATAGAATCCGATCCACCTACTGAATCAGAAAAAGATAAAATTAGAGGCATTAAAATATTGCTAATTGCTTGTGATGCAGTATTTGAAACTGCAGATGCAATATTAGGAACACAATAATGAATTACATCATGTTTAATAAATACTGGATTTTCATGTGTGGTAAGTTCTGAAGTCTCAAAACAACCTCCATTGTCAATACTCACATCAATAATAACAGAACCCGATTTCATTCGCTGAACCATAGATTCAGTAACAACCAAAGGAGCCAATCCTTTTTGAGGTTTTAAAGCACCTATCGCAATATCAGCATCCTCCAATGCTTTTGATAGAATGAGTGGGTCAATTACAGAAGTGAAAACTGTTTGACCTACCGTTCGCTGTAATCGCATTAACCGATAGATAGAATTGTCAAAAACTTTCACTTGTGCGCCACAGCCCAAAGCTGTTCTTACGGCATACTCGCCTACCATTCCTGCACCAATAATTACTATATTAGCAGGAGGCACACCGGCTATTCCACCCATTAATACCCCTTTACCACCTTGAACATTACTTAAATATTTTGAAGCAATATGTACGGAATGTACACCGGCTATTTGACTCATTGAGCGAACGATTGGGAAATTCCCTGCATCATCTTTTATTTGACCTAAGGCTATTGCAATAATCTTTTTTTCTAAAAAAATCTCTAATTGTTTTTTACTTATTGAAGGAATATGAATGGGAGATAAAATGATTTGATCTTTTTTTAATAACTCCGATTCTTCTTCTGAAATAGGCGCCGTTTTTAAAATTAAATCCGCACTAAAAACCTCTTTTTTATCATAGGCTATTTGAGCCCCTGCTTCTGAATATTCATTGTCTGTAAATGAAGAAGCAATCCCTGCCTGACTTTCAATAACAACTCGATTACCATTATTTATTAAAATAGTGACCGCTTGAGGAGTTAATGCGATCCTGTTTTCTTGAAAACTATTTTCTTTGGGAATTCCTATAAATATGGATTTTTTTTGAGGGGTATATTCCAATGTTTCTTCCAACGTGTTGTAAGAAAATGAGACATTGACTTGTGGTTTTTGTTTTCCTTCCATAAAAATAAAAATTTATGTAAACATAATCAATTTAAAATTCAATCGAAAGCATATCGTAAGCTAAAT
>CANGUS010000134.1 GCA_947457085.1 Bacteroidota bacterium | reverse complement strand
ACAAAATCATGATTGGCAGAAATATTACTGCGCAAAAACTGTAGAAATGAATTAAAAAATTGCACAACAGCTAACAAACCTAATATTTCCAATGCCCTTCCCTGGTATTGAAATAAAAGTGCTATTAAAAATACAATCCCAAAATATAAAAAAGATAAAATGCTTTTAGCAATGATTAAATTCGGCAATGATTTTTTTATAAGCGAATTGTTTTCAGCAATGCTTTTATTATTGTAATTCGTCATGCCAAAATCCAATAGTATATTAAAAATAATGGTCAAACTCATCAACGCATTATACAAACCATATTCGCTATGCCCAACCGTGAGTTGAACATTTTTATCAATAAAAAATATCCAAATCGGCTTCACCAGAATATTTAGTAAAAGGATAATTTGAACATTTGAAATAAAACTTTTCTTTAGCATGGTTTAATCTACATTGCAATAATAAACTATAAAAAAATGAAGTGTATTAAAATAGGCTGCATTTTTTATAAACTGAGCGAATTCTTTTCATTACAATAAAACGATGCGGTAAATTCATTCTCTCATTATTAATCATTGAATTGTAAAGACTCTATTTATTTTATGACACAATTTAATTATTTTGAAATAGATCAATATATTTGCGAATAGAATGAAAATTGCAGTTAATGCTCGTTTCCTACTCAAAGGCAAACTTGAAGGTATAGGTTGGTTTACACATGAAGTTTTGAAACGCGTTGTTCAAAATCATCCAGAACATGAATTTATTTTCATTTTTGACAGGCCGTTTCATCCAGACTTTATTTATGGTAAAAATGTGACTCCAATTGTAATTCCTCCACCTGCGAGGCATCCTATATTATGGTACATTTGGTTTGAATGGTCGATTAAATGGGTTATAAAAAAGCACAAGCCCGATTTATTTATTTCAACAGATGGCTTTTTATCACTCTCCACAAAAGTGCCACAGTTATTGGTTATTCATGACTTAGCATTTGAACATTTTCCCGAACATTTGCCTTTCAAGTTCAGATATTATTTACGAAAATTCACTCCAAAATTTGCCCAAAAAGCAAAGCACATTGTATCTGTTTCTACATTTTCAAAAAATGATTTAATAGAAACCTATGGTGTGCCAGAAGAAAAAATATCAATTGTATATAACGGTGCCAACGATTTGTATAAACCACTTTCATTTCAAGAAAGACAAGAAATCAAAGATAAATATGCACAGGGATCTGAATATTTTGTTTTCGCGGGTGCATTACATCCACGGAAAAATGTTTTGGCTTTATTAGAAGCATTTACTTTTTTCAAGAAAAAGCAACGAAGCAATATGAAATTGCTCATTATTGGACGAATAGCTTGGAATGCAGAACAAATTCAATTGAAACTCCAACATCATCCATTTAAAGAAGATGTTTTGCATTATGATTATATGCAAGTTGAAGAATTGAGCAAAGTTATTGGTGCAGCCTATGCGCTTACTTTTGTGTCTATATTTGAAGGCTTTGGAATTCCTATTTTAGAAGCCATAAAATGTCATGTGCCTAGTATTTGTTCTAACACATCTTCTATGCCTGAAGTAGCTGGCAATACCGCAATTCTTGTAAATCCTTCAAATATTGAAGAAATTGGCAATGCGATGCGCACACTCTATAAAGATGAGCAATATCGTTCACAACTTAAAGATAATTGTAAACTGCAAGGTGAAAAATTCAGTTGGGATAAAAGTGCTGTCGATTTTTATGAAGTAATCAAGCGATTTGAAAGTTAAAATTTAAACAGCAGACTTCGTATTTCGCAATTCAAAATTCGTAAATTATCAATTGAATAGTTATCTTTGAACCTCTACAAAGGATAACAACAATGGCAACAACAGCAACACCCATTTACAATATTAAACTTGAGCAATTTGAAGGACCTTTCGATTTGTTATTGTTTTTTATTGAAAGAGATGAATTAGATATCTATAATATACCGATTTTTCAAATCACCTCAGAGTTTTTAGCACATATCAAAACGTTAGAAGAACTCAATATAGAATTGGCAAGTGAATTCATCTTATTTGCATCTACTTTAATGAGAATTAAAGCTAAAATGTTGATTCCTCGTAAAGAAATTGATGAGCAAGGAAATGAAATTGATCCTCGTAAAGAATTGATAGACAAAATTTTAGAATACAAACGCTTTAAAGAAGCCTCTGAAGAAATGGCTATTATGGAGGCCAATCGGGTATTGCAAAAGAAAAGGGCTTATGCTGTTAAAGAGCTAGCTGAAATTGGCGAAACGATGAGCGAAGGAACCGACGTTCAATCGATTACCGTTTTCAAATTGTTTCAACAATATGAGAAAGTAATCAAAAAAATGAACCAACGAAATGAGAAACCGCAACACGTTGTAGTGAAATACAATTACACCATGGAAGGTCAACGAGATTATTTAATGAGTTGGGTAAAACGTGATACTAAAGTTGCCTTTGAAAGGGTTTTTCAAGAATGTGAAACGAGGGTGCATGCATTGTTTAATTTCTTAGCCTTATTGGAATTATCTCAACAAAAATATTTAACGCTTTTAGTTGGCGAAGGCCGAAATAATTTCATCATTGAATGGAATAATCAACGGGAAGAAGAAGAAGAAAATCCTCAATTTTCAGGGTTTAATTAATTAACAACAACATATTTTATATACAAATGATTCAACGAAAACAAACCATTTGGCTTTTATTAGCAACAATCGTTATTACATTAGCCTTTATTTTACCTTATGGCATCAACAAAGTGGATACTCCTACTTCTTTAGAAACAATGCTTACTGCAAAAAGCAATGTATTTTTAATGGTATTGACCATCTTAACAGCAATTGCCTGTTTCTTTTCCATTTTTCTGTATAAAAACAGAAAACAACAAATGAAATGTACGTTTATCCCTATCTTATTATCGATTTGCATGATTGGTTTTGAAATTTACAATACCTACTTGACTCATATTGGAAACAAAATGGTGATTGGACTTTATGGGTCTCAATTAATTGTAGGTATTTTTATTCCTATTGTAACGATTATATTGATTGCAATGGCTTATAACGGTATCAAAAGCGATGAAAAATTAATTAGAGATACGGATAGACTTCGATAAAAAATCAATGATTACTTATCAATTATTAATTGTTAATTATCATAGTATTCAGTACCCAATCACTCTTCTTTATAAATTATTGAAAATTCTTGAAAATAACTTTCATATTTTGGAATTAAAAATTGAAATTTAACTATAACTTTGTGCCTTATGTCAAGCATTAAACTCCTTTTAGCAAACGATAAAGTAGCAGGAATTAGATATTTTGAAACCTACCGACAACATGGAGGTTACAAATCAGTAGAAAAAGCCCTCGAAATGTCTCCTGATGATATTACTGAAGAGGTAAAGAAAAGTGGACTTCGTGGTAGAGGTGGTGCTGGATTTCCTACAGGTATGAAATGGAGTTTTTTGGCAAAGCCAGAGGGTGTTCCACGTCATTTAGTAGTCAATGCAGATGAGTCTGAACCAGGAACTTTTAAAGACCGATATTTAATGGAACATCATCCTCATATTCTTATTGAAGGGATGATTGTATCGTCTTATGCATTGGGTTCAAACGCTTCTTATATATACATTAGAGGAGAATATGCTTGGATCGTAGACATTTTGGAGGAAGCTATTGAAGAAGCTAAAAAGAATGGCTTTCTAGGTAAAAATATTTTAGGCAAAGGATATGATTTAGAAATATACGTGCAACGTGGAGCTGGTGCCTATATCTGTGGTGAAGAAACAGCTTTGATTGAGTCATTAGAAGGTAAACGAGGAAATCCTAGAATTAAACCACCCTTCCCAGCGATTAAAGGTTTATGGGAAAGACCAACCGTAGTGAATAATGTGGAAACCATTGCTGCTGTAGTTCCTATCATCAATATGACGGGTGAAGAATATGCAAAAATTGGAATAGGTAGAAGTACAGGAACTAAATTAATTTCAGCTTGTGGAAATATTAATAAACCAGGGGTTTATGAAATTGACATGACAATCAGTGTTGAAGAATTTATATACAGTGAAGAATATTGTGGTGGAATACCAAATGGTAAAAAATTAAAAGCTTGTATCCCTGGAGGTTCATCAGTTCCAATTGTTCCTGCTAACTTATTATTTAAAACAGCAACAGGTGAGACTCGTTACATGAACTACGAATCTTTATCAGAAGGTGGTTTCGCTACTGGTACGATGATGGGTTCTGGTGGATTTATTGTATTGGATGAAGATCAATGTATTGTTCGTCATACCATGTCATTGGCTCGTTTTTACAACCATGAAAGTTGTGGACAATGCTCACCTTGTCGTGAAGGAACCGGTTGGATGTATAAAATATTAAAGAAAATTGAAGCAGGAAAAGGTACAATTGCAGATATTGATTTATTGTGGGATATTCAACGTAGAATTGAAGGCAACACAATTTGTCCATTAGGCGATGCGGCTGCTTGGCCAGTAGCGGCAGCTATTCGTCATTTCCGTGATGAATTTGAGTGGCATATTACCCATCCTGAAGAAGCTATGGTTCGTAATTATGGTATTGGCCATTATGCTGATGCAAGAGAAATTGCAGTGCCAGCGTAAAAAATAATATATTTAAAAATTCTAAACGGTCGCTTCTTGCGACCGTTTTTTTTTAATAAACATTCAAAAAAACAGTTGAATGCTCCTTTTAATATTAATGTAGATCATTTTTAAAAAATTTCTATTTCTTAACGTCATTTGATTAAATTTGTTCAAATTCTTTATTTTGAAAAAACATCTATTCTTTTTAATCGCTTTTTGTTGCCTGAGCAATGTTATAAAAGCACAAGTTCCTGGCGATACAATTGTAGTAAACACTTTTAATTATACACAAACTTATGGCACAGGAATAAGAGATACTATGATTAACTTTCCTAATCTACCGGGAGTTACATATGAAAAAATTTATATGCTATACAACATGCGTTGTAAAAATGGTGTGGTAGGAAATTTGGTACCGCCTACCGGAAAAAATGGCTGTGGAGAATGGGATTACAGTTGCAATACCTACATTACAGATTCTTCAAAAGTTGACTCCGCAAAAACAAAAGGCCCTTCTCATGTAATTAGTGGTTTTTCAGGTTCTACATACAATTATACTAGCATTCCTACTTACACGTATTATCAATACAATCAGCAACAAGTTGTCAATACAACAACGCTTTCAGAAACTTCGGCTTTAATTGGCGCAGGTACTTCTACTACAAATTTAGCCTTACATACGCAGCTACAAAATGGCAAATCTTATTTTGTATATACAGCAGCAGAATTAGCAGCAGCAGGATTGGTAGCAGGAAACATTTCGAGCATTAAATTAAATGTGCTCAATACAGGCATTGGCGCTCAATTTTTTAAAATAAAAATGCAACATACGAGCCAATCGGCGTTAGAGGCGCGTGTGCCTGAAACAACGGGCTTCACGGAAGTGTATTGTTTCATTACTAGTT
>CANGUS010000133.1 GCA_947457085.1 Bacteroidota bacterium | reverse complement strand
GCTCCACAAAAAGCCCAACAAGTCTATTTTATGGAATTGTGTGGTTGCAATGTAAACTTAGGTAACATTGCTCCCAACGAAGTAATTCCTTTAGAAGCAACCCGTGTAGGACTTCGTGGCGATACATTTATGTTTTATTTAGACAAATAATAAAATTCAAATCCTCCAACAATGGAGGATTTTTTTTCTTTTTTTATGAAGACATTCGGACTGATTGGTTACCCTTTAGAACATTCTTTTTCTAAATTTTACTTTACTGAAAAATTTAATAAAGAAGGAATAGAAGCAAGGTATGAAAATTTTTCACTGCCTAATTTAGACAATATCAAAACAATATTGTCTCAAAATCAATTAAATGGTTTTAATGTGACTATCCCTTTTAAAGAATCAATTATTCATTTTTTAGATGATATCAATATTGAAGCAAAAAAAATAGGTGCTGTAAACTGTGTAAAAATTTCAAACAATCAACTTATTGGTTACAATACAGACATGATTGGTTTTGAAAAATCATTTTTACCATTTATTTCAGCAATTCAATCACCTAAAAAAGCATTGGTTTTCGGAACAGGCGGTGCGAATAAAGCAGTGCTATATATTCTAGAAAAACATCAAATCCCCTTTTTACAAGTAAGCAGAAATGAAATTTTAGATGGAATTACCTATGCAGATATTGATGAAAAAATAATGCAAGAATATTCAATATTAATCAACACAACACCTGTAGGCATGTATCCCAAAGTTGAGGAAGTATTGCCACTACCCTTTCATTTAATATCCGACAACCATTTTGTTTATGATTTAGTGTACAATCCTGAAAAATCAAAACTACTTTCGATTGCAGAAAACCAAGGCGCTCAAATTAAAAATGGTTTAGAAATGTTGCATATTCAAGCAGAAGAAGCATGGAAAATTTTTGAGGAACAATAAATAAATAAACTCCCCAAAGCATGGAAATGAGTTACAATATTTAGATTTAAGCTTATAAATTGATTGCTGTTTCTTTATTAAATCTTACAACTTATTGCACCTCATAGCAACCGATACTAGGAGCTGTTGTACTCCTGTTATTTCCATCTAAATCAAAAGGATATAATGGTAAATAAACTCCTGCACCTTTTACTGGAGAAGTAGTTTTAGGATGAAAATCCCATTTGCTGTAATTGACAAACTGTGGATCAGAATTGTAAGCAAGCGCGTTCACCTCATTAATCAAACCTGACATGATAGGCGTTTTTCTTTTTAGTAAACAGTTTTCCATTTTCACATCATAAACCCAAGTAGTTTTTTTATCAAATAAAACTTCATCTTCTAAAGAGCCATAAATAATAGTATTTGCGCATTTTAATTTTAAATTATTTCCTACAAAAGATCCATCATTTAATTCTCTATAATTGATAAAAACCGCTGTTGGTTCTTGAGCATGATTTAATCCATAACCTCCATAATTTGCAATCGTACAATAATTAAATTCATAATCACCGCCTTCTGTAATCAATACATTTTGTAAACCACATGAGTGTATTAAACAATTATTAAAATGTAAATTTGTGTTGAAAGCCAATACACCATATCCACCAGAATTAGCAATGGTGCAAGCATTAAATTCTACAATTGGCCCTCCTAAATTTGGCGTAGGAGCAACCATAATTGCAGCAGGGAAAGCACCGTCACCAGTAGAATTACCGGCATTTTTAATTACACAATAATTCAAATTACATTGATTGCTACTTTGAGTAAAATAAAAACCACCCCACTCAGATGGAGTATCTTTATATCCAAAATAATCTCTATCTAAACGATCTCCCTGAAAAACTACAGAATCTTTTTTAGTACCAAACACTTTTAAGGTACCTGCAACATACATTTTAGAATCGGCATGCATATAAATTCTACAGCCTTTTTGTATGGTTAATACTTGTGCAGAATCAACTAGACAAGAATGAATAATTACATAAGGCTTGTCATTGATCCAAGTTTGTGATTTTAGAATACTGTCACGAATAAAATGAGCGTCTTGCCCGTATGCTTCCAATGGAACAGTACTGATATTATTGTTTAAGTTCACAAGCACTTTGTCTTCAATAATGAAAGGATTATTACCATTTGTGGGGTTAATAGTCAATGCTACAAAAACATAGATACTGTCGTTTGGAGCAATTTCAATGTCTGTAATATCTTTCGTAGGCACCCCGTCAATATTCATTCTAAAAAAAGATTGCGAGCCTTTTTCTAATTTTATTTGATTGATTTTAACTCGTTTATTATTGGTATTATAAATTTTAAAAGAGCGAGTAACGCTTCCTAATGAAGTAAAAACGGTATCAAATTTTAACGTATCGGTTGAAAATGAAAGGGTACCCCCATTCATTAAAAAGGTATCCTTTTTACAAGACGAAAAAAACTGAACCATCACAATCAACAATAAAACAGCAACAATTGCTTTTCCAAATCTATAATTCATATAAAATAATACGTTGAACAAATATAACGTAAAAATGATTAATCCATTGCATAGGCAATTGTTGCAATGCTAATTTTACAATTTTCAATTGTAAGCAATTCTCTTGCACAAGCCTCCAATGTGGCCCCAGTAGTTAAGACATCATCGATTAATAATACATGTTTATTTTTTAATTTTTCTGCATCTTGAACAGCAAAAGCATCTTTCACATTTTCCATTCGTTCTGCTATATTCTTATTGGTTTGTGATGCTGTATTTTTTACCCTTAAAACAGCATTTATTTGTACCGGAATATTTAATACGGCACTTAGTCCAAGCGCAATACTTTCACTTTGATTATATCCCCTGGTCCTCATTTTTTCTTTAGATAAAGGAATAGGAATGATTAAATCAATATTTTTTATCCAATCAGCATACAATAAATCAACTCCCATTTTTTGACCTAACAAAATGCCCACATCAAATTGCTTTCGATATTTTAATGCATGTAAAATTTGCTGCAATCTTCCTTCTTTGTTGAAATAATAAAATGAGGTTGCATGTTGTATATTTATTTTGCCCCAAAATTTTTGTGCGACAGGATTTTTTTCTCTTAAATGAAAATTTGTTTTAGGCAATGTTTCCCAACAACTTAAACAAATTATTTTTTCATGGCGCACTAAGTCTACATGGCAGCCTGCACATAAATTAGGATAGAATAAGGAGAAAATTTGATTACTTAGTTTTCGTAGGTTGTTAATTATCATTTAAAAAAGCATATTATACAATGTTTCGATTTTATTTACTTTCACGATATCAATTTTATACTCATGTGTGAAACTCAATTTGTTAAAGGATGAAATGACAATTTTTTCAAAGCCTAATTTTTCTGCTTCTGCAATTCGTTGTTCAATTCTGTTAACCGCTCTTACTTCTCCACTCAAACCAACTTCTCCCACAAAGCAAATTTTATGCGGCAAGCATTTATCTTCATATGAAGAAAGGATGGCGCACAAAACAGCTAAATCGATTGCTGGATCTTCTACTTTTATTCCACCGGCGATATTCAAAAATACATCTTTAGCACCAAAGTGAAATCCTCCTCTTTTTTCTAATACAGCCAATAGCAATTGCATTCTTCGTAAATCAAAACCCGATGAAGTTCGCTGCGGAGTTCCATAAACTGATTGCGTAACCAAGGCTTGCGTTTCTATTAGCAATGGTCTTGCACCTTCTAAGGTGGCTGCAATTGCAATGCCACTTAATGAATCTTCTTTTTGAGTAATGAGTATTTCACTTGGATTTGAAATTTGTCTCAATCCACCTTCATTCATTTCATAAATACCCAGTTCATGTGCCGAACCAAAACGATTTTTGGTCGTTCTTAATATTCGATAAGAATAATGCCTATCTCCTTCAAATTGTAATACCGTATCCACCATGTGTTCCAAAACTTTTGGGCCAGCAATAGAACCATCTTTTGTAATATGCCCAATGATAAAAACAGGTGTATTCGTAGCTTTTGCAAACCGAACAATTTCAGCAGTACACTCTCTCACCTGACTCACACTACCAGGTGCACTTTCAATATATTGCGTTTCTAATGTTTGTATAGAATCAATAATAATGAGTTGTGGTTTTATTTTTTTTACCTCATTAAAAATAGCTTGTGTTTCAGTTGCTGTCAATAAATAAAAATTTTCATTGGGTATTTTTATCCGTTCTGCCCTCAATTTTATTTGTTGCAAACTTTCTTCTCCGCTAATATATAAAGTGGTACAATTTTTTAATTGCAATGATGCCTGAAGAAACAAGGTACTCTTTCCTATGCCTGGTTCTCCCGCTACTAAAATTACTGAACCTAAAACAATGCCTCCCCCTAAAACACGATTCAATTCTGCATCTTCAGTAATGATTCGTTGATTTTCTGTTTCTTCAATTTCATTTAATTTTTTAGAGGTTGAACTTCTTCCTACTTCAGCTTCTTTCCAATTTTCTTTCTTACTTTCCTTTTGAATAATTTCTTCTACAAATGTATTCCATGAATTACATGAAGGACATTTTCCTTGCCATTTTGCACTTTCTGTTCCACAGGATTGACAGATAAAAGTTGTTTTTGTTTTGGCCATTTTAATGAATTGAATTTGTAAAATTTTGAATTCGAAATATAAAAATCAAGGGTCAATAATTCATCAATAAAAGAAGAAAGGGTTATCAATTTCTCGACAACCCTTTGCTTACTAACCCATAAAATTCATTGCTAAATTACGGCTATTCAACGTTTCTACAAAAAATTATTCTGTTAAAAAAGTAAAAAAACTAGAAACCCTTACCTAGAGAGGGTTTTAAGTTGGTGACAAAATGACACTAACTTTTTTACAAAATATGTTATTATGGCATATTACGTAATCAAAATAGCTTTGGGCTTATATTTGCAATAATTATAAAAAAAAGATAAGATAATGATAGGATATTATATAATTGCTGGAATTATGTTTCTTGTTGGCATGATGGTGAGCAACAGATTAAAATCAAAAATGACCGAATATGGTCAAGTAGGTTTATCAAATAGATTAACAGGTAAACAGATAGCCGAAAAAATGTTAAGGGACAATGGCATTTATGATGTACAAGTAGTAAGCACCCCTGGATTTCTTTCCGATCACTATAACCCTGAAAACAAAACCGTTAATTTAAGCCCTGAAGTATATGACGGAGAAAGCGTTACTGCTTCGGCAGTAGCTGCGCACGAATGCGGCCATGCCATACAACATGCTACTCAATATAGCATGTTGCAAATGAGAAGTAAAATGGTACCTGCAGTGAAAATTGGATCTACTCTTTCACAATGGGTTATTTTAGCAGGTATTGGTATGATGGGCTTTGGCGGTGGAAATCAAACTATTTTATTAATTGGAATTTTATTGTTCTCTATTACAACTATTTTTTCAATTGTGACTTTACCAGTAGAATATGATGCAAGTAATAGAGCTTTGGCTTGGTTAGAAGACAGTCAGATTTTACAAGCGGATGAACACAAAATGGCTGCAGATGCACTCAAATGGGCTGCAAGAACTTATGTAGTTGCTGCTATTAGCTCAATCGCTACACTCCTCTATTATATTCTTATATT
>CANGUS010000132.1 GCA_947457085.1 Bacteroidota bacterium | reverse complement strand
TCCTTTTCTAAAAGAATGAGTTCGTTTTCATTCAATGAAATGGCATTTGATTTTTTTACAAACTTTGAGTGTTTAAATAAATTCATAATAAAATGATACATAAAACCAGAAAGAGCTCCAGCTGAAATGGAAGAAACTAAAATTCTTGAAATAGAATTGAAAGAATATTCATCTTGTAAATAGAATCCTCGGATTGAGAAAAAAATAGTCATAGGCAAGCCAAAGCCAATGGCTATTTTATATTTTTTTAAAAAATTGATAAAGCCTTCTTTTGTCATTGTCATTTGTGCAAATATAGATTAATTAGCACAGGAATAAAAAAAGGAGCATTTTTCAATGCTCCTCAATTTTTATATTTTGTATAAATTATTTTACTTGCATTTTTTTCGTCAAACGATTTTTATCATCATTCAATAAAATCATGTACATACCTGATGATAATTTAGAACCATCTATGTTGATGTAATTCATGCCAATTTGAGATTTAACTTTTTCTGCATACACAATTGCGCCAGTAGCACTCATGATTTTTAAATCGAAGTTTTTACTTACAGCAGATTGAAAAGAAATTGTTGTATTTCCAGTGAATGGATTCGGTGCGTTGCCGATTAAATCGAAACTGTATTTATCTAAATTAGAAATAGATGCTGGGAAACAGGTTCCTGTAGGTTTTACGTTGATACTGTATGTTGACAAGTTAATTGCACTGTCTAAAGGAACAAATCCACCAATTTTCATGTAGGCTCTAATTGGAATAATTAAATTGTAATTACCCGGTGCATTAGACGTTGAAATAATTCCACTGATTTTTAAACAAGCCAAAGAATCGCCTTTAATTTTCATGCGCTCAAAGTTTGTTTTTGGATTGGATGGAGAAGCTGGTAAAATCCCAGGCACCCCTTCAACCATTAAACCAGCAGGCATGCCTGTAACGTTTTTGCTGATTACAAAAGAATCTATAGTAGCAGATACAATTCCTAAACTAGTATCCTTCGGTACTTTCATATATACTAATTGTTCGTAATATTCATTTACACAAGCTTCTTTGAAATTAGTAATCGCATCTGGTAAAATATAACTGTTTCCTGTGGTCGTTAATGTGCCAGGTACACAAGGTGCTTGCGCAAAAGATATTGAGCTAATCAATAAAAAAATCGGTAAAAATATTTTTTTCATTATAAAAAGTTTCGATAAAGATATACATTTATTTCTTTTTACAAAATTATTAGTATGAAATATATAGTATGGGTTCTTGCAATGGTCACTTTTTATTTTCCGTTAAATGCCCAAAAGGCAATCCTTTCAGGGAAAATAATGGACGTCGATTCGAAAGAAATATTGACCGGAGTGTCTGTGTCTGCAAATAATTATATGGGTACAAAAAGTGATATAAATGGCACCTATGAACTAAAATTGTCAGAAGGTACTTATCAACTCCGTTTTTCTTTTACAGGATACGAAGAAATCAAACAAACTATTACGTTAGCTAAAAATGAAAACAAAACATTGGATGTTTCATTGAAGTCAAAATCAACTGCACTCAATACAATAACAATCAGTGGAAGTAAATTTGAAAAACGAGCTGCTGAGGAAATTGTATCCATTGAAATTGTTAAACCAGCACAAATTTTAAATATGGCTAATAATAACATGACGGATGCGTTGCAACGGGTGCCAGGAGTTTCTGTTGTAGAAAGCCAAGTGAATATCAGGGGTGGGAGTGGTTGGAGTTATGGTGCTGGCAGCAGGGTATTGGTTTTGGTAGATGATATGCCCATGATGACGGCTGATGCTGGTGATGCCAAATGGGATTTTTTACCCATTGAAAACTGCGAGCAAATTGAAGTAATTAAAGGAGCTTCCTCATCTTTATATGGGGCCTCTGCATTAAATGGCGTCGTGAATTTCAGAACCGGTTTTGCGAAAAATAAACCTAAAACCAAAGCGATGCTATACAATGGTATGTATGGCAACCCAAAAGATAAATCTTGGAAATGGTGGGGCAAACAACAACCTGGTTTTCAAGGCGGATATTTTATGCATGCTCAAAAATTCGGACAATTAGATTTTGTTTTAGGTTCTGCTTGGTACAGTGAGGATTCATATAATCAAGGCGATTTGCAGCGAAGAGGAAGAACAAACTTGAACTTGCGCTATCGATTTAAAAACAATCCTAGATTGTTAGTTGGTATCAATTCGAATATTCAAATGAATAAAAGTCAAACTTTCTTTTTTTGGCAACCCGATGCAGTCAATGGAACCAAATTTTATCAACCCTATGGAGGATTGTCTGACTCAACCACTACCATCAATAAAAATCAAGGACAACGAATCAATATCGATCCATACATCCAACTGTATTCAAAAGGCGGGGCTAAACATGTATTGAGAACTCGTTTTTTTAGAAGTAAAAATGATATCCCAGAAAAACAACAATCATCTACCGCGGATACCTATTTTGGAGAATATCAATATCAAAAAGAAATTCAATCAGACAATCAAATTTGGGATCAATTGCATATCGTTTCAGGCGTGTTAAGCTCTTATAGCAATGTAGTAGGAGAGTTGTATGGCAACCATAAAACCTATAATGTAGCACCCTATTTACAACTCGAAAAAAAAATCAAAAAGCTTTGGCTCAATGTTGGAATGCGATATGAAGTGAATGAAGTAGATACCTATGCCACCGAAAGAAAACCAGTTTTTAGAACGGGCTTCAATTATGAGCTTTCAAAAGCAACATTTCTAAGAGCTTCTTTCGGACAAGGATATCGCTATCCTTCTATTGCTGAGCGTTTCATCAGTACCAGTTTTGGTCCTTCACAAGTGTTCCCTAATTTGGAATTAAAATCGGAGACAGGATGGAGTGCGGAGCTAGGAGTTAAACAAGGATATAAAATAGGCTCTTGGCTTGGATATGTGGACCTTGCCGCTTTTTGGATGCAGTATCAAAATATGATGGAGTTTAATTTCAATTTTTATGTTCCTAAAGATTCTACGATTCAAACGGTGTCAGACCCTTTAAAATATTTAGGTTTTAAATCGATCAATGTAGGAAATACTCGAATCAATGGAGTAGATATGTCTACGGTTGCACAAGGTAAAATAGGGAAAATCAGTTCTCGTTTTATGGTTTCATATACTTATATGAATCCAATTTTATTGAACCCTGATTCAACCATTATGGCCAATATCAGCGGCAATACCAACACATTGAAATACAGATACAGAAATAGCTTTAAATTCGACATGGAACATACTTATAAAAATGTAGTGTTTGGATCTACTATTTTATACAATTCAAATATGCAAAACATTGATGCCGTTTTTCAAAATACAAAACCTGCCCAAAATTTACCAGGACTATTATTTGAGTTAGGAACCCAATTGCCAAGCAGTGTGAATGCCTTCAGAACAAAATACAACAAAGGAAGTTTTGTGTGGGATGTTCGCTTTGCTTATCAGCTTTCAAAGCAAGCTAAAATTTCTTTCGTTATCAAAAATCTATTAAATACAGTTTATTCTGAACGACCAGCATTGATAGCGCCACCTCGTAATTTTACCTTGCAGTTAGCCGTTGATTTGTAGTTGTAAAAGAAATGAATCTATCGGTTTAAATTAATAGTTGGTGCCTCACCAACCGAAATAAGCAGTTTGGATAGAGAGCAAGCGGTAGGAAAAAAAATGATGTTGTCGAAAAAATACTCCTATCGGTAAAATTCTACTATCGGCTGGTGTCTCACCAACCGAAATGTACTGTTTTGTGAGATACCAACCATGCTCTTTGAAGGCTGTGCTTTCAAAGCTTATATGTTCTTGAAAGCCTTTCGCTTTTGTTTCAACTATTGCTTGGTGTCTCGCCAACAGAAATAAGAGTTTGGTGAGACACCAACCTGTAGTAATCTATTGGTTTTGATTAATAGTTGGGCATCACTAACCGAAATAAGCAGTTTGGATAGAGAGCAAGCGGTAGGAAAAAAAATGATGTTATCGAAATAATACCCTCATCGGTAAAATAGTTTCTTATTTTTCTATCTTTTTGTGTCTTGTTCTGCAATGAATAAAAAGTTCATTTTAAAATTGTAATAGGGATAACTTTCGTAAAGTTTATTGAATTGCTGCATAGCTTTTTCGTCCCATAATTTACTGCCGTATTTAAAACTGTGTTTATATTCAGTTGAGAATGCTGTAGATGTATATTCAAAATTATACTGTTTTGCTTTTTCTATTAAATTTTCCTGCTGAATGGTTGTTGGAAAAAAACAGTAAATGCTATTCTCAAAAATTTGAAAATTATTTTTACCATCTGTCTTAGCCATTAGTTTTATAATATATTTTACTAAGCTGTCTTTTTGCAAATCTTGTAAAATAGTTGCCCGGCTAGTTTCATTTAAATTTTCTAAATCAAAAACGGTTTTGTGATGGATATTGTACATTTTCAAATTAGGATAATCCTTTTGATAATCTTTTAGAGTGGTTCTGCTAATTTCTTCACTGGGCAATGCGTAATAAAATACAGCATATTGATGGTGTTTGTAATCTATTGGTTGTTTTATATGATCTACTATCCTATATGGTTCGTTAGGATAGAGTAGGTACAACGAAAAGGTTCTATTATTTGCCCCATTTACCAAAGGGTAAGTAACCAGGCTACTATCTTTTACTATTTTTATTTCACTGGCATTTTCAGGAAATAAGTAATTGAATTTGTTGCTGCTTACATAAATTGGATAGTCCTTTCCATCCTTCACATTTCTATAATACACTTGGCAATCTTTGATATTTGCATTCATTAATTCAAAGCTGAACTCTTTGCCATGATAGGCTACATCATACCCATCACCAAATCTTGCTTTTATAACTATCCCTCCAATTTTACTGCTATCTGCATTGAGTTTGCAACCAGTTTCTTTCATGATACCATTGGGAAAGGTATATAAATAATGGTGTTTTACACTGTCCAATGGAAAGGTAAATTGCAGACTACCATCGGGCATTTTGTATACAGTCGAATTTTTGTTTACGAGTTGAGTATATAATGTAACGGTTATATTTTCATTGCCATATTCTATTCTAGCTATTTGATTGATAGGATAATAACAACCTTCAAAATTGTCAAATACTTTAGAGAATACTAAGGGTACTTTGCTATTGGCTTTTACTACATTGGGCATGCTCCAATCTTGGTGATAATATGGGTTTAAATAAACTGAAATATCGTTTTGGGTGGTATTCCAAATCCAGAAAGTATCAGTAACCGTCTTTTTACTTTCACCTTTCTCATAATAAAAAACAGGTAATTTTCTATCAGGTTTAAAGCACTCTAAGCGTTTATGAATAAAGCTATCAGGAGCAGCTGCATTTTGCGCAAAAGAATTACTCAGCGCATTAAAAAATAAGATAGCAATTAAAATTAATCGTTTCATTGAAATCGGAAGATAAAACAAAATCAAACATTTTTATCTTAGTGCTGTAAATTTAATGTTCTTTTTTCAACCATGCTCGAGTTCTTAAGAATCATGAGCAAAGTCTAACACTCAAACCCAGATTGCTTCAACCGATCAAAGCGTGGGTTTCGCAATG
>CANGUS010000131.1 GCA_947457085.1 Bacteroidota bacterium | reverse complement strand
GATATTAAGATGACCGTTTTGTGCAGAATAAAATGTATCCTTTTCAATGGCTGCATCTCTATACCCAATTGAATTGTAATATTCTACAATAGCCTGTTTGTCGTCCTCATATTTTTTTGCATTGAATTTTGATGCAGAAAATATTTTGTATCTGAAGTATGGGTCAATTAGCTGCAGCGTTTTAGTAAGAGAGAAAAATCCCTTCCCTTTAAAATATTCTTTTCTTCTGTTTTGATTTACACCCAATACACTTTCGTCATTCGCGCTTTTTAATGATAAACGAGCCATTTCTTTACTCCCCTTCATATTACCTTTTAATTTTAAGGTAGTTGCATTTTCATTGCCAAATATATTTATCTGATTTATTTTTACTTTTTGGCCTTTGTTGATAGCAAACGTCAAAATAGCCATATTAATTAAGCTAGTATCTTTTTTTTCAGTAACACCTACTGTGATATTTGAATAGCCTTTTTCAATGAAATACTTTTTAATTTTTTCTACTGCATTTTGTTTGGTAGCTTCTGTGATAACTTTTGATTTGACTAAGCCTATTTTTTCTTTAATCTCCTTTACATCATTTTCTTTTGCTCCTTTAAAATTATACTTCGACAAACGAGGACGTTCTGTGATGTGAATATCTAAAAATATTTTTTCGCCTACAATTTTACTTTCATTGATTTCTATGTTGGCAAATAAGTTTTGTTTCCACAAATTTTGAATCGCTTTGGCTATGCTAGCATCATTTGGCAATTTAATTTTGTCGCCAATGGTTAATCCAGAAATTGAAATCAACAACTCTTCATCTAAATACTCTGAACCAGAAATAGCAATCCCCCCTATAACATATTCATTCGCTGTATTGATTAATTTGGTTGATGATTTTTTAGCTTTCAACCCAATTTGAGCTTTCGATTGATATTGAGCAAATAGAATTATAGTTAGTAATACACTAATTTTTATTTTAAAATTCATAATATTAGTTAGTAGAGTTGTTCACTGATTTTGCCAAAACGGCGTTCACGATTTTGAAAATTTAATATGGCTTCATACAAATTCTTTTTTCTAAAGTCTGGCCAATGGGTATGCGTAAAATATAATTCAGAATAAGCCATTTGATATAATAAAAAATTACTAATTCTGTGTTCACCGCTCGTCCGAATCATCAATTCAGGGTCAGGAAAATTTTTAGTTGTTAAAAAAGAAGCGAATACTTCTTCATTAATATCATCTACCTGTAACTCGTTGTTTTTTATTTTTTCTGCTATTTGTTTCACTGCATTTGTAATTTCCCATTTTGAGCTGTAACTCAATGCTAAAATTACATTTAACTTAGTGTTGTCTTTGGTCAATTCTGTTGCTTCCAACAATTCTGCCTTACAATTTTCGGGCAAACAGTCCAAATCACCAATTACCCATAACCGAACACCATTTTTATTTAACGATTCGGCTTCTTTTCGAATAGTAGCCACTAACAATTCCATTAGCCCTTTCACTTCATTTTCTGGTCGATTCCAATTTTCAGTAGAAAAAGCATAAAGTGTTAAATATTTAATGCCAATTTCAGCACAACCTTCCACAACCTCTTTTACGCTAATTACACCATGTTGATGACCAAAAAGCCTGTCTTTATCTCTTTCTTTTGCCCATCTACCATTGCCATCCATTATTATGGCAACATGTGAAGGAATTTTATGTTTATCTATTAAATCGAGCATTTTTAATTTTAAAAGCTAACAAAAGTACTAAAATCAAGATTGAATGAAAGTTAAAATACAGATGTTTAAATCTTTTAACAGCACTTTCACACAATAAAATAATTAATAATACAACTTGTCAATCGGTCAAAAGTAATTGTAATCTTCTTTTCTTTCAAATTCTTTTTACTTTTTTAAATATCTCATTCATAATTTTCTAGTATATTTGTTTGCACTTTATACATATATTTAATGAAAAACATAGCATTTGCAGTAACTGGCTTTTTATTTGTTCTTATAATTTCATCTTGTAGCAAAACGCAAAGTGGAGATGCTCCATTAACACCGGTTCGTAAAAACGCCGTATTAGTGACTACTGAAAATAACAGTTTATTAAGCTATGATGCAACTACTGGTGCTAAACTTTGGGAAAAATCCCTAAAAGGAAATGCTACTGGCTCTCCTACAATTTACAAAGGGAAAGTATACTCACTTAGTGACAATGGCACTTTTACTGTTATCGAATTAGCAACAGGCAAAACACAAATAGAAATAACTACTTTGCCAGCATCAAGTAATGCAACTTACATCTACAATGATAGAATATATATTGCAGGCAATAATTTATATTGTTATGACTTAAATGGTAATTTCAAATGGATTTTTAAACGTGGGTTTAACTTTAAAACGGCTCCAACTGTTAAAAATGATTATTTATATGCAACTGGCTCTGACACTTGCTACAAAATTAAAATGATGCCTGATACAGCTTGGGCAGTTTGGGTTTATCCTACACCAACAAATGCTGTTATACAAGGTTCTCCTACAGTAATTAATGGTATCGTTTATTTTGGAGCTGATGATAAAAAAATATACGCGGTGTATGATGCGAATGCTACTTTAAAATGGAGTTATACTACCAACGATATAGTACTTTCATCTCCAATGGCCTATGGCGGAATGTGCATAGCTGGTAGCAATGATTACCATGTTTATAGCGTTGACTCTACTACTGGTCAGCTTCGTTGGAAAATACCAACCAATGAAAGAGTATTTTCATCGCCTTGTATACATGAATTTTCAAATACAATTTTTATTGGTAGTTACGATTTCAACCTTTATGCCATAGACCACGTTTCTGGAACAGTTAAATGGAAATATCCTGCTGGAAGTATCATTAAATCTTCACCAGTAGTTTTTGGAGACTATGTTTACTTCACTTCGTTTGATAAGTATTTATATTGTGTGAATGTTTATTCAGGCTTAACGGTTTGGAAATCATTTATCAATGCCAATTCACAAAGCTCTCCAATTGTGGATGATTTAAATAATGGCGCTTATCCAGGCATAAGTGGGCATAGCATATATTAATACAATTTAACTACCATATTATCAGTATACATCAACCTATTTCGTAACCTGAATTATAAAAAAAATGAAATTATCACAAATATTATTAGCAGAATTTCAATTTGAAGCTGCTAATACAAGAAAACTATTGGCCCTAGTTCCAATGGATAAATTAGACTACAAAGTACATGAAAAATCAATGCCTTTGGGCCGATTGTCAATTCATCTAGCGGAAATAGCTGGATGGTGGAAAGAATGTCTAGTGAAAGACGAATTGGATTTTTCTAAAGGAGACTTTACTCCAAAAACGTTTGAAACAAATGCTGAACTTCTTGCATATTACGATGATTTGGTTTCAAAAACTGAAATTATATTAAACGAAGTGTCTGAAGAAGAATTTAATAAACCTTGGACCATGCGCAATGGTGAACAAATTTATTTCACAATGCACAAAGCAGCTGTTGTAAGAACTTGGTGCCTTAATCATTGGTATCATCACCGTGCACAATTAGGCGTATACTTGAGAATGTTAGATATTCCTGTTCCGGGTATTTATGGGCCAAGTGCAGATGATCAAGGTATGTAAATCAACTGTAACTTATCCATATAAAATTGGTCGTTTCAGATGAAGCGACTTTTTTTTATGTAACTTACAACAAGGCAACTCTAATTAAAACGTATTTTGCTGATAGAAAATTATATTTTTACATTTTTAAAATAACAGAAATTGATAGAAAAAAAAATACAACATAAAGAAGAAACAAATGTTATTTTGGCTGGCTGGTTGCCTCAAGGACAGTCAGAAAGTGTAATTAAAGAATATTTAGATGAATTGGCTTTTTTAGCAGAAACTGCTGGAGCAAAAGAAGTAAAAAGATATTATCAACGTTTACCTCATCCAGATAGTAAAACTTTTTTAGGAAGTGGTAAGCTTGAAGAAATAAAAAGTTATATTCAATCACATCAAATTGATATGGTGATTTTTGATGATGAATTAACCGGTTCTCAATTATTAAATATTGAAAAAGTATTCAACCGGCCTGTAATTGACAGAAGTGATTTGATATTGGATATTTTTGCATCGAGAGCTAAAACAGCCCAAGCAAAAGTGCAAGTTGAATTGGCGCAATACCAATATATCTTACCTCGTTTGAAAGGCATGTGGAAACACTTAGAACGACAAGGAGGAGGTATTGGAAGCAGGGGTCCGGGTGAAACTGAAATTGAAACAGACCGCCGGATTATTAAAGATAAAATTTCATTATTAAGAAAACGCTTAGCGGCTTTTGATAAACAGGCTTTCACGCAACGTAAAGAACGTGGCGAATTTATTAGGGTTTCTTTTGTGGGTTATACAAATGTTGGAAAATCAACATTGATGCGCTTTTTAAGTAAAACCGATTCCTTTGTAGAAAATAAATTATTTGCCACATTAGATACAACCACCAGGAAAGTGGTATTTGATCGAACGCCTTTTTTATTGAGCGATACGGTAGGATTTATTCGGAAACTACCCCATCATTTAGTTGAAAGTTTTAAAAGCACACTCGATGAAGTTCGTGAAGCTGATATTTTATTGCATGTAGTAGACATTTCTCATCCAAAATATGAAGAACAAATTGCTGTAGTAAAAAACACGTTACATGATTTAAAAGCTGACGACAAACCAACATTATTTATTTTCAATAAAATGGATTTATATGAAAAGCAAACCTATGATGAATGGTTAGAACCTGAAGTAAAAGCAGATTTACAGAAACAATTAGAGAAATACTGGAACAATGAAACTCAAAATAATTGCATTTTTGTTTCAGCTACCGAAAAAATGAACGTAGATGAATTGCGAACAATGATTTTAGATAAAGTGCGTGAAATGTATGGTATTCGATATCCTTATAAAGATATTTTTTATGAATAAATTTGAATGATTGTAAAATTATATTTTTGGACTACCCGTTCCTTTTATAATTTCAAGCATTTGTTCATGAATTTGTCCATTGGTAGCCAGTGTTTGTTTATCATAAATATTATATGCATCTCCATTGAAATTTGAAATTCGTCCGCCCGCTTCTTCAATTATTAAATAACCTGCAGCTATATCCCAAGGGTTTAAATTATATTCCCAAAAACCATCAAATCGACCAGCAGCTACCCAGCACAAATCAATGGCTGCACTGCCTAATCGACGAACAGGCAAGCCTAAACGAATAAAACGTTCAAAGACAGAAATAGGATCTGCACCTACATCCACCCATCGATAAGGGAAACCGGTAACCAAACAGGCACTTTCCATATTCGGATTAGTGGATACTTTTAACGGGCGATTATTAAGGAAGGCACCTTTGCCTCTTTCAGCAAAAAATAATTCATTCATAAATGGATTAAAAACTGCCCCTGCTATCATTTGACCATCTTTTTCTAATCCAATACTTACACAACAAATAGGAATACCATGCGCAAAATTTACAGTACCATCAATGGGATCAATAATCCATTTGTAATTTGAAGCCGAGCTCATTTCACCTGCTTCTTCACTCAAAATAAAATGTTCCGGAAATACAGATTTTATTACCTCAATAATTGCAT
>CANGUS010000130.1 GCA_947457085.1 Bacteroidota bacterium | reverse complement strand
ACTATGAAACCACAGCCGTGCTTCCATTTAAAGAACCTGGCGAAATAGGTTTGCCCAAACCCAATTTTAGTTCTTCCTTTATTTTTGCTAAACATGATGGTTATTTATGTTATCCGAACAACTACAACCATTATGTAAACTTCTTTAAAAATACATTTCAACACGGCGGTGTATCTTTGGAAGAGATGTTGGTGCCAATCATAAAAATGGAAAGTAAATAAAATAATATTGAATGGTTTCATGTTAATGATTAATTTCGTTGCATCGTTTATTATATGTCATTGAACATGCATCCTTCATCATTCAAAATTTGTATTATTGGTTCAGGCAATGTGGCTCATTTTATGGGCAAAAAATTATTGCATTCCCTACATCAAATCGTGCAAATTATTTCACCCAATATTGAGCATGCTCGAAAATTGGCTGAAGTGTTGAATTGTGATTCTGCCGATTCAATATCTAAAATAAATCCAATCGTTGATGTGGTTATTTTAGCCATCAATGATGATGCTATAAAAAAAATAGCCCCCAATGATTTTTTGAAAAATAAAATCGTCATTCATACAGCCGGTTCTGTTTCTTTAGAAGACATTCAACACCTCTCCCCAAGAATTGCTTGTATTTGGCCTGTTTATTCAATATCTAAAAATAATTTACCTAGTTCGAGCCACATCCCATTGGCTGTTAATTTTTCTAGTATTGAATTGAAAGATACTCTTCTGAATTTGGCACAATCCATGAGCAGCAATGTTTTTTTATTAAATGACGAACAAAAAATGATTGCACATGTTTCGGCAGTATTTGCCAACAATTTCAGCAACCATTTATTTGCAATTGCCGAAAAATTATTAGACAAACAACATATTCCATTTGATATATTGATGCCGCTGATTAAAAACACAGTAGAAAAATTGAATACCCATTCTCCTGCTGACAATCAAACAGGGCCTGCTATCAGAAAAGATGAAAAAACCATTCAAAAGCATGTTAACCTATTGACAGATAGCGATAAAATGATATATGAAATACTCACAAAATCTATCCAAGAACTTGCATTAACAAAATAAATAAAATAAAATTTTACATTTGCAAACAGAACATAAATTGTGTTCGTCTTAGTTGCATACGTATATTACAATTTATAAAATAACAATTTAAAAAAAACATTTATTATGAAGACAAAATTATTATTGTTTACCTTTTTATCATTTTTTGCTATAAAAATGAATGCGCAATGCAGTGCTCAATTTACTTATTCTACAAATCCAAATGGAACGGTAGTATTCACAGCTACTGGAGTTAGCGTTAATCCTACACCTACATTATATGCTTGGAATTTCGGAAATGGAGCAGCAGGTGTTGGCCAAACCGTTACAACAACTTACAATGGAAACGGTCCTTACATTGTGTGCTTAACAGTTACAGATACCTTTAATACCAATGGTTGCACTGCAACTTGGTGCGACACAATTTATTTAAATGGAGGTTCTACACCTTGTTCAGGAACACCGAATGCAGGAACTACTGTAGCATCAAACACTTCACCTGTGCAAGGAAGTTTAGTAACCTTTAGCTTATCAGGAAACACAACTGGTACAGGAATTACCTACCAATGGCAACGTGGAATATCAGCAACTTCTGCATTTTCCAATGTAGGGAATGGCACTAGCACTTTCTCAGAAAATTTATATTCTGATTATTGTTACCGCTGTATCACTACTTGTACTAACTCTGGATTGTCTGATACATCTAATATTTTATGTGTTATCCCTGTTGCTGCTACCGCATGTAACGCATCATACACTTATAACTACAACGCATTGTTAGGCAATGTAACTTTTACAGCTGCTACAGCAGGAAACGCAAGTTCAGCAGTTTATAGTTGGTATAATGGATCTACATTACTAAGTAACGGAGCAAACTATTCTACAGCTATGTCGCCAGGAAACTACAATATCTGTTTAATTGTTACAAATGCAGCAAACAATTGCATCGACTCATCTTGTCAAATAGTGACTATTGCGAATCCTAATACTTGCAATGCTAGTTTCTATATTTATCCTGATTCTTTAGGAGCTCCGCACACATATATCGGAGTAAATAACAGTACAAACGGTGCTTCAGTATATTCTTGGTCATGGGGTGACGGGACTACATCAACTGGACAATTCCCTGCACACACCTATGCTACTGCAGGAAACTACAACATTTGCTTGACAGTAGGGACACCTGGTACTACTTGCTATGACACTACGTGTTTAGCTGCTACTATCAACAAAACGGCAGCGATGTATTCAGTTAATTTTGGAACGCCAACTTCTGTAAGTTCAAGTTCAAAAGAAATCGCAACGATTTACCCTAATCCAGCAAAAGATAATTTCACAATTAAAGGATTGTCGTCAGCTACCTATCGTGTAGAAATCATGAATTTAAATGGCAGCATTTTAAAATCAGTTTCTGCGAATGGAAATCAAACAATTAATATTGCTAGCTTAGCGAACAATATCTATATCTTAAAAATTACCAATCAAGATGGCACTTCACAATTTGCTAAATTGATTAAAGAGTAAATTCGAAAGATGTCAGCTGACGCTTGTCAGTTGACAGAAATAAATAATTAAAAGGCCACCTTATCGGGTGGTCTTTTTTTATAAACTCGTCAAATTTTAAAAAAACCTTTGATAGATTTATACCTAACCGAGCTGATGTAATGCGTAACAATGCCAATGTTGTGCTTGACGGAGCCGATGTAATGCGTAACAATGCCAATGTTGTGCTTGACGGAGCCGATGTAACGCGTAACAATGCCAATGTTGTGCTTGACGGAGCCGATGTAACGCGTAACAATGCCAATGTTGCGCTTGACGGAGCCGATGTAACGCGTAACAATGCCAATGTTGTACTTGACGAAGCCAGTGTAACGCGTAACATTGCCAATGTTGCGCTTGACGGAGGGGGTGTAATGCATAACTTAGATATACTGGCATTACTTTATGACAGGATTCATTTGTTGATAAAAAAGTTTCAATTCCTCCTAATCCACAAACAAAAAATAAAAAATTACCATTACCTTTGCGCCATTAAAAAATAAAAGCAAAAACTATGGGCGTTTTAGTAAATAAAAATAGCAAAGTCATCGTACAAGGATTTACAGGTACAGAAGGTACTTTTCATGCTTCTCAAATGATTGAATATGGAACCAATGTGGTAGGTGGTGTAACACCAGGAAAAGGTGGTTCAACTCATTTAGACAAACCTGTTTTCAACACGGTTGCCGATGCGGTAACTCAAGCAGGTGCTGATGTTTCAATCATTTTTGTTCCCCCTGCATTTGCAGCTGATGCGATTATGGAAGCAGCTGATGCTGGAATTAAAACGATCATTTGTATTACAGAAGGTATTCCGGTACAAGACATGGTAACTGCGAAAGAATACATCAAAGATAAAGATTGTCGATTAATCGGACCAAACTGTCCGGGTGTTATCACAGCAGATGAAGCGAAAGTAGGAATTATGCCAGGTTTCATCTTTAAAAAAGGAAATATTGGAATTGTTTCAAAATCAGGAACATTAACTTATGAAGCGGCTGACCAAGTGGTTAAAGCGGGTATGGGAATTACCACAGCCATTGGAATTGGTGGAGATCCAATTATTGGAACGACAACAAAAGAAGCAGTTGAATTATTGATGAACGATCCTGAAACACACGGTATCATTATGATTGGTGAAATTGGCGGTGGCATGGAAGCCGAAGCGGCTCGTTGGTTAAAAGACAATATGCGTAAACCGGTAGTAGGTTTCATCGCTGGACAAACTGCACCTGCGGGTCGTAGAATGGGACATGCTGGTGCGATTGTTGGTGGAGCAGATGATACAGCTGCTGCTAAAATGAAAATCATGCGTGAGTGCGGTATTCACGTAGTAGATAGCCCTGCTGAAATTGGTAAAATGATGGCATCTGTCATTAAATAATATAAAATTATGAATTTTGAAAATCCCGACCTGTTGGTTGGGATTTTTTTTATTTAATGTAAAATTTCAAAATGCACACAAAATTAATCGCCCATCTTTTTTCGTTTTCATAATTTATCAGGATAGATTTTGTCGATAAGTGTAAAAAAAATAATTTAAAATACACTTTTCATTAACACATCATAAAGCTATACTACGTAAAGGTATCAGTAAATTTGCCTAGCATGAAAAATTATATTTACATTTTGTTGGTCCTCATTTTGCCTTCTTTCTCAATTGCACAAACATCGGTTGTGAAAGGAAAAATTATTGATGCAACCACTAAAAAAGGAATTGACTTGGCGAGTGTTGTATTGAAATTAAAAACCGACACCTCCAAAGTTTATGGTGCAAAAACAAAAGAAGATGGTACATATGAAATTAAAAATGTGCCTTATAATAATTACTTTATAGATGCTAGCTCGATTGGATACAGTAAAAAAAATGCGGGTTCTATAAATATCAATTCTGCGAATAGCAATGTAAAAACAATTGAATTATCTGTAAATAGTAAAAGCTTAAGCAACGTTCTGGTTACAGCAGAAAAAAACGACATTACGTTGGAGGTCGATAAAAAAGTTTTCAATGTAGAAAAAAACCTAACCTCAGCTGGAGGGACCGCTGTAGATGCCTTACGAAATGTGCCTTCAGTTTCGGTAGATATGGATGGCAATTTAAGTCTACGTGGCAAGGAAAATGTAACATTGTATATTGACGGCAAACCATCGGCTATGTTTGGTAGCGATCCTCAAACAGCCTTGTCGAGTATTCCTGCATCATCAATAGAAAACGTTGAAGTCATTACGAATCCTTCTTCAAAATATGAGGCACAAGGCATGAGTGGTATCATCAACATTGTTCTCAAAAAAGACAGAAAAGCGGGCTTTAATGGCATGCTTACTTTAGGGGCAGGTGCTCCATTTCGAGCAAATGGTGGTTTAAATTTAAATGCCAATGTAAAAAAATGGAATTTCTTTTTTAATGGAAACACAAGAACTTCCAATACTTGGGAAGAAACAACCGCTGCAAGGGATAATTATGAAAACAATTTAACCTACTCCTCTTTTAATCATAACGACAGAAGGCCATTGAATGGCTTTGTGAATTTTGGAACAGAATATACGATTAACAATCGCAACAAAGTCACCTTGAGTCAAAACATATTTAATGCAAAAATGAAAGGGGATAGTAAAACAACCAACAGCAATGAAAGAAATTATACCGATTTAATTTCTCGACAAATTAGGGAAAATGAATATGTGGGAAATCCTTTAAGCGGCACTACCAATTTACAATACAAGCACAATTTTAAAAAGCCTAAAGAAGAAATCAATATTGAATTGAATTTCAGTAAAATGCGTTATCGAAGAGAAAGCAATTTCTTCAATAGTGACTATGATAGCAACGATATTTTTATTTCCAATTACCAGCAGCAGAATCCTGTATTAGGACAAAACTGGAATACAACTTTTCAAGTGGATTACGTGAAACCAATTGGTAAAACAGCTAAAATTGAGCTTGGAGAAAAATCATATTTCATTAAATTTAAATCAGAAAACCAACCCACCATAACCATTCCAGGGCAAGCTACGGTAGAAGAAACCATTTTAAAAAATCATTTTGTTTTTAACCAGCAATTGCATGGAGCCTATTTAAATTATGCAAATCAATTTAATAAAACGGGT
>CANGUS010000129.1 GCA_947457085.1 Bacteroidota bacterium | reverse complement strand
CAATGGTCTCTGTTGTAAGTTCAGAAATAATCACTTTTTTATATACTTTAAATCCATTAGAAGCTTTTGAGGATTTATTTAATTGAGCATCTGTCATTTTTTTAATAAATGCACCTTCAATAATTTCACCCGAAAGGGCATAATTTGCAGTTATACAAGGCTGATTTGCATTGTTTATTAAAAAGGTGCTTTCTTTTATATCTTGTGCAAAGCTATTTAAAGCACTGATTAATATTGAAAGGATAAAAATGTACTTTTTCATGAATTGAGAATTTTATTCACACAAATGTACTTGTTTAGCATTTCTTTCTCGTTAATAAGTCCTAAAATAAAAATTGTTCGCCTTATTTTTACAACCTAAACTTTTTTCATTGAGTATAAAAAAATTAGCCGGCCAAACCATGTGGTATGGTTTGCCCAGCATAGCCACTCGTTTTATTGGATATATATTGAATTTCTCGTTGATATTTTTATACAAAGCCGTCAGCACTGCCGATTTAACACAGATCTATGCCATATTTCCTTTTCTAAATATTTTGTTTACATATGGTGTAGAAACCAGCTTTTTTCGATTCATTCAAAATCACCCTAAACAAAAGCTATTCAATACGCTCAATGTTTCCATTTTTGTATCAACCATTTTGCTTACCTGCGTGATGCTATTGTTTAAAGAGCCATTAATTGAATTTACAGCCATGCAAGATCACCCAGAGTTTATCACTTGGATGGCAATGATTGTTTTCTTTGATACATTGAGTGCACTGCCATTCGCCAAACTTCGCCAAGAGGAAAGACCAAGAAAATATGCTTTTATTAAATTACTTGGAATTATAATCAATGTATTGATCGTCATTTGGTATATCGGTGTTTGCCCGAATATAGCTGCTAAAAACCCTACAAGCATTTTATTAGTTGGTTATCATGAATCCATAGGAATTGGATATTATTTAATAGGAAATATCATCGGAAGTGTACTCACTTTTGCATTGCTTTTGCCAGAATATAAAGCCTTTAAATTTGAGTTTGATTCGAAATTATGGAAAGAGGTAATGAAGTATTCCTATCCACTCATTATTGTAGGTTTGGGTGGAATGATCAATGACATGTTGAGTCGATTAGTTTTTCAACATGTAACTGATTTACCAGTTGCCGAAGCAAAGAAACAATTGGGTATTTTTGCTGCAAATTATCGGTTGGCTGTTTTAATCACTATTTTTATTCAAATGTTTAGAATGGCAGCCGAGCCTTTCTTTTTCAATCAATCACAAAACAAAAATGCACCCGAAACTTATGCTCGAGTCATGAATATGTTTGTTGTTGCTTGCTCCGTTATGTTTTTATTTGTAGGATTATATTTAGATGTATTTAAATCCATCATGTCATTAAAATACAAAGAGTATGGCGAAGGCATAGAAATTGTGCCTATTTTGGCCATGGGCAGTGTTTTTTTGGGCATCTATTATAACTTGTCGATTTGGTATAAACTCACCAATAAAAATTGGTATGGTGCAGGTATCACCATTTTGGGTGCTGTGGTTACTGTATTATTAAATATTTTATGGATTCCCAAATTTGGATATGTTGGCTGCGCTTGGGCTACTTTTATTTGCTATTTATTAATGATGGTGGTAAGTTATTTTATGGGACAAAAATATTTTCCAGTACCCTATAACATCAAAAAAATCATTGGGTATATGCTCATCATTGCAGGTTTAACAATTGGTTCGATGTTTTTAAACAAAGGAATAGATTCGCTGTGGTTAAAAGTAGGATTGAGTACTTTGTTTTTCTTTAGTTATATTTTTTATATATTGAAAAATGAAAAAAATGAGTTTGCAGGTTTACCTGTAATTGGGAAGTTGGTTCAAAAATGGTAATCCCGTTTCTCAGGGTAAGCTGAATTGATTTCTTATACACTATTTACAGTGAGCAGAAACACCGTATAAAGACAAAAAACAGCACTTTTCACCAAAAGTTCAGCGCTGTGCACCAAAAGTTCAGTGCTGTGCACCAAAAGTTCAGCGCTGCGCACCAAAAGTTCAGCGCTGTGCACCAAAAGTTCAGTGCTGTGCACCAAAAGTTCAGTGCTGTGCACCAAAAGTTCAGTGCTGTGCACCAAAAGTTCAGTGCTGTGCATCAAAAGTTCATTGCTGTGTACCAAAAGTTCAGCGCTGTGCACCGAAAGTTCAGCGCTGTGCACCGAAAGTTCAGCGCTTTATTTTGGCTATCATTTAAAAATGATACAAGGGTTAATGAGATTGATGTCACAAAAAAAATGAAATCTTCTATTAAAAACTAGGATTGCACAACTATCTTTGCTAGATAAAATTTTACCCCCATGAGTGCAGTTGATTTAAAGCAGGCGTTTTTATCTAAAAGTGAAATTAAGGCTATGGATGCCGAACATAAACGCAAATTGTCGTTTAATATTGGTAAATACAATGAAGTTGTGGTAAAGGGAAAAAAACAATTTGCTGATTTGCATTTTGCTCGGGAAAAAGCAAAAAACATCAAATGGAAAACCATTGAAAATTTAGATAAATACCTAATTCAATTTGAACAAAATTTTACTAAAAATGGGGGGAAGGTAATATGGGCTCAAGATGCAGCAGAAGCAAATCAAGCCGTATTAGAAATTTGCAAACAGCATGGAGCTTCACAAGTGGTGAAAAGTAAAAGCATGGTAACGGAAGAAATTCATTTAAATGCTTTTTTAGAAAAGCATCAAATTGAAAGTGTCGAAACCGATTTGGGCGAATACATTCAACAATTAGATGGCGAAACTCCCTATCATATTGTAACCCCAGCGATGCATAAAAGTAAAGAAGATTGTGCTCGGGTTTTTCATGAAAAATTAGGTACCGAACCGAATTTAACACCCAATGAAATTACATTGGTCGCAAGAAATAACTTACGTGTAAAATATACAAGTGCTGGAGTAGGGGTTACGGGTGGCAATTTCTTATTGGCCGATGTAGGAGCTGTATGTGTGACTGAAAATGAAGGAAATGGTCGATTGACTACAGCCTTTCCAAAAGTACATGTCGCCATCGTGGGAATCGAAAAAATGATTCCTTCCATAGATGATTTGAATTTATTTTGGCCATTATTGGCTACTTATGGCACAGGACAAAATGTAACTGTTTATAATTCAATTTTTACTGGGCCTAAAAAAGCACATGAAGTAGATGGCCCTGAAGCAATGTATGTGATTTTGCTAGACAATGGCAGAACCAATTTAATGAAAGATCCGAATGTAAGAGAAAGTATGTATTGCATTCGTTGCGGATCTTGTTTGAATGCATGTCCTGTATACAAAAATATTGGTGGACATACTTATGGGGCAACCTACAGTGGTCCAATAGGATCGGTGATAACTCCCCACTTAAAAGATTTTGAGGAATTTAAACATTTGAGTTATGCCTCTACATTGTGTGGAAACTGTACCGAAGTTTGTCCGCTCAAAATTAACATTCATGGAATGTTACATTACAATAGAACATTGGCAGTAAAAAAACATGATACCGATTTTTCAGAAAACACTGCATGGAAAATGTGGAAATTGGCAATGACCAATAGAAGTATGGTCGACTTAGCGGGTGCGGGTATGAAAACTAAAATTGTATCGATACTCTTTAAAAATAGTTGGGGAAAAAGAAGGGATGGTTTATCTTTTCATAAGTCGTTTAGAGATATGTGGAAGGAGAAAAAATAAGAACTCATCCACATTGATTTTTAAATACAATGCTTAAAAAATATATTTTTTGAATAAGTTTATCATATATGCTGCTTTTACTTCAAATCGACTAACGTATGTTTTAGATTTTATTTTTAATGAGGTTTTAGGCGTTGAATATATTTTAACTAATTCTGAAACAGAGTATTTATCCTCTCCATATTTTCGAATTAATTATTCCCATAAAAATATAATAAGCGATCTGCACATCGGTTCTAGTGGTTTATTATATGAAACAGAAATTGTAGAAAAAGAAATTTATTGTACAAAATGGAACGAACTACCTATTTTTTTTCAAACACAAGAATCCGAAATTCCTTTTGATTTTTTTTCAGCTGTTTTTTATTTATTGAGTGGATATGAAGAGTATATACCACATGAACTCGATTCCTACTTTCGATTCCCTCATGTACAAAGTATCGCTTTTCGAAATAATTTCCTAAACCTTCCATTGATAGATTTATGGATTGAAGCATTGAAAAAAACGATGTTCCTAAAAAATCAATCTGTCCAATTTAAAGAAAATAAGTTTCAAATCTTACCTACTTATGATATCGATATCGCATACAGTTTTAAAGGAAAAGGATTCGGTAGAAACATTGCAGGCACATTGAAAGACATTATAAAATTTAATTTTAAAAATATATCATTAAGATTAAATGTATTATTTGCAAACCACAAAGATCCATATGATAGTTTTGATTTTTTAGATAAAATTCATGAACAATTTTCATTGAAACCGATCTATTTTTTCTTGCTATCAGAAGGAAGTCAATTTGATAAAAATATAGATTGCGATTCTACATTAATGAAAGAATTAATATCCACTATTCAATCAAAATACGAAATAGGGATTCATCCATCTTGGAAAAGCCACGAAAGATTTGAGGTATTACAAAAAGAAACCCTACTTTTAAATAAGGTTACAAAAAGTAGACAACATTATATTCGATTTGCCTTGCCCGAAACATATAGAAATCTAGTAAATGTAGGTATTACAGATGATTATTCCATGGGTTATGGCAGTATCAATGGTTTCAGAGCCAGTACATCTCGTTCATTTAATTGGTTCGACGTAGAAAAAAATGAAGTAAGTCATTTACGATTGCACCCATTTTGTTTTATGGAATGTAATTCCTTTTTCGAACAAAAATATACAGCGGAAAAAGCATCTGAAGAATTGCTTCATTATGTAAAAGTTATAAAAGAAGTAAATGGCAATTTAATTACCATCTGGCATAATTTTTCATTAGGAACTGATCCACTTTGGAAGGGCTGGAAAGAAATGTATGTAGATTTTTTACAGAAATGCTAGCTTTTTTCTTTTACAATAGACAATTAATAATTGATAATTAATAATTGATTCATTACTTTTAATTCTTAAATAATTTAAATATGAAATCATTCAAAAACCTCTTGGCAAT
Organism: Bacteroidota bacterium; assembly: GCA_947457085.1. Lineage (GTDB taxonomy): Bacteria > Bacteroidota > Bacteroidia > Chitinophagales > Chitinophagaceae > OLB11. The sequence goes on along the minus strand of CANGUS010000129.1, from coordinate 597 downwards.
ACTGTGTCTTTGCTTGCCATTTTTAGTAACCGCACAAAATGAAAAAATTCCAATCGACAAAAAAGTAAAAGTAGGGCAACTACCCAATGGGTTGAAATACTTTATTGTTCAAAACAAAAAACCTGAAAAGAAAATTGAATTACGCATGGTAACCAATGCAGGTTCTATTCAAGAAGACGATGATCAGTTAGGCTTAGCCCATTTAATGGAACACATGAATTTTAATGGACTGAAAAACTTTCCTAAAAATGAAGTGGTGCATTACTTACAAAGTATTGGCGTTGATTTTGGTGCCGATTTAAATGCATACACCAGTTTCGATGAAACAGTTTATATTTTGCCTATTCCGGCAGACGATAAAGAAAAAATTGACAAAGGTTTTCAAATTATTGCAGATTGGAGTGGAGCTGCTTCATTAGAAAACGAAGAAATTGATAAAGAAAGAAATGTGGTTTTGGAAGAAAGTAGAATGGGAAAAGGGGCAGATGATCGCATGATGCAAAAATGGCTACCAGAATATTTAAACGGTTCTCGTTATGCTAAACGTTTGCCAATTGGAGACGATGAATTATTGAAAAATTTTAAACATGATGTCAT
>CANGUS010000128.1 GCA_947457085.1 Bacteroidota bacterium | reverse complement strand
TTGGGAAGTGAAACCATTTACTGAAATCGTTAAACTTAGCGGAGGAGGAACACCTGATACAAATAATGAAAAATATTGGAATGGTGGCATTCCTTTTTTCACACCTGCCGATGTTGTAGATAGTTATTATTCAATTAAAACAGAAAAGAGTGTTACTGAATTTGGTTTAAAAAATAGCAGCACAAAGTTATATCCAAAGAATACAATTTTTGTGACTGCACGAGGAACGGTAGGCGCAATCTCTCTTGCTGGATGCGAAATGACAATGAACCAAAGTTGTTATGCGATAACAGGAACAAATGGAATGAACCAATATTTCACTCACCAAATTACACTTTCAGCAATTACCAAACTTAAAAATGAAGCGGTTGGTGCTGTATTCGCTGCATTGGTAACCAAAGACTTTGAAAGTCAAATTTTGATTGAGCCTGATAAAAATAGTATCAAGGAATTTGGAGAAAAGACTAAACCTATTTACGATTATATTTTAAATGTTGTCATCCAAAACCAAAAGCTAACCGAACTGAAAGATTTGCTTCTTTCCAAATTAGCGACAATAGAAAATTAAGAATGAAATTCACAGAAGAAAAATTAGAAAAGGCATTTGCCGAATTGTTGGGGCAAGAAGGCTTTCCCCATCATTTAGGCATTACTATATTTAGTAAGCCAAACGAATTATTAATTGAAGAAGATAAGTTACTAATTCACTTTTCCTCGATTTGTAATAATAGAGGTTCTAAAAAAATTAAAAACACTAAATTACTACATATTTGTAAAAATAAGAGTATTTAAATCTACTTATTATTTCTATTTTAGCTGATATAAATGATTTTATGGCTAGTTTAAATCTTATTCCAACAGAGAAAATAGTTGAGCGTCTTCGGTACGAAAATCCGTGGTGGGTATCCAAACAAATACCAGAGATTTACAGTGCTATGTCAAAACGCCTCTATTTTGATTTGTTTTATCCTTTTGTTACAGAAAAGAATATTCGCAGAGCCTTGGTGCTTATGGGCCCTAGGCGTGTGGGCAAAACTGTGATGCTGTTTCATAGCATACATCAATTAATGGAAGAAAAAGTAAATCCACAGCAAATATTTTTTATCGGTATAGATAATCCCATATACGTGCATTTGGGTTTAGAAGACATTTTAACGTTATGCAAAACTGCTCTTAATCTAAGTAAGCTAAATGGTTGTTATGTGTTTTTTGATGAAATACAATATTTAAAAGATTGGGAACGCCATCTTAAGGTGTTGGTAGATACTTATCCTGATACCAAGTTTATTGTGTCTGGCTCGGCAGCAGCGGCATTAAAATGGCACAGTACTGAAAGTGGTGCAGGTCGTTTTACTGATTTTATGTTACCACCACTTACATTTCAGGAGTACATCCATTTAAAGCAAATGAATCATTTAATATACGATGGCATCATAAATTATGGAAATCAATCTATTTCCTATTGTCTGACACACGATATAAAAGCACTCAATAAAGAGTTTGTAAATTATTTGAATTTTGGTGGCTACCCCGAAGTGGTACTATCAGAAAAAATTCAAAGCGATATGGGCCGTTATGTAAAAAACGACATTGTAGATAAAGTGCTACTGAGAGATTTGCCCAGTTTGTATGGCATAAAAGATGTTCAGGAATTGAACAGATTTTTCACTTATATCGCATACAATACTGGCAACGAGTTTTCTTATGAATCTATATCGAAAGAAAGCGGCATACAAAAAGATACTTTGAAAAAGTACTTAGAATACCTCGAGTCAGCCTTCTTAATAAAAGTGCTCAACAAGGTAGGTGTAAACGCAAAAAGATTAAAACGGGTAACAAGTTTTAAAGTGTATTTAACCAATCCATCACTCAGAACTGCTTTATTTTCACCTATATCCGAAACCGACAGCGAAATGGGGAATATGGTTGAAACAGCAGTGCTATCGCAATGGATGCATCGGGAAAATCTCGATTTAACATACGCACGGTGGAAAGAAGGAAGAAATGAAGGCGAAGTGGATTTGGTTTTGGTAGATGATAAAAAATTCAAACCAGTTTGGGGTGTAGAGATAAAATGGAGCAATCGTTATTTTGATAAGCCACATGAATTAAAAAGTTTAGTTCGGTTTTGCGAAACTAATGGCTTTGATAAAGCACTTGTTACCTCAATTGACCAACAAGGCATAAAGAAATTGGAGTCCTTGCACTTTTCATTTTTACCCGCAGCGGTCTACACGTATAACATTGGCGATATTACGCTGAAAATGAAAAATGCAAATTAATACCTACAATGCTGTAAAATGAAATTCACCGAAGAGAAATTAGAGAAGGCATTTATTGATTTGTTGGGGCAAGAAGGCTTTCCCCATCATTTGGGCATTACGATAACTCGTAAGCCAGAAGAAGTATTGATTGAAGAAGATTTACAAAACTTCTTGTTAACTCAATACGCTGGGCAAGGCATTACGGTAAACGAAACAAAATCAATCATTCTTCAACTTAAATCACTTTCCGCTTCTGACCTTTATGAAAGCAACAAAACATTTTTAAAAATGCTTTCAGACGGTTTCATTCTCAAACGAGAAGACCGCAAACAAAAAGATATTTACGTTCAGCTAATTGATTATTCAGGACTAAACAATCATAGATTACCAAATGAAGATGAAGTTTTGACTATTGCTGCCGAACCCGAAGTTGAATATGCTAAAGACAACAACATTTACAAATTTGTCAATCAATTGGAAATTGTTGGTTCAGAAAAACGCATACCTGACGGGATTGTGTATATCAACGGTTTGCCCTTAGTAGTTTTTGAATTCAAATCTGCCATTCGTGAGGAAGCTACTATTTATCAAGCTTGGAAACAATTGACAGAAAGATACAAAAGAGACATCCCCGAACTGTTTAAATACAATGCCTTTTGTGTCATCAGCGATGGCGTAAACAACAAATCTGGTTCGTTCTTTGCTCCTTATGAGTTTTTTTATGGCTGGCGAAGAGTAGCAGGTTTGGCAAAAGATGTGGACGGCATTGACAGTATGTTTACACTCATTCAGGGAATGTTTCATAAAAACCGTTTACGTGATATTATTCGCAACTTCATTTACATACCCGATAGCTCAAAGAAAAACGAAAAAATAGTTTGTCGCTATCCGCAATACTATGCTGCAAGAGCCTTGTATGACAATATCAAATTAGCCCAAAAGCCGGAAGGCAATGGGAAAGGCGGAACGTACTTTGGTGCCACTGGTTGCGGAAAGAGTTTCACTATGCTTTATCTCACAAGATTGTTGATGAAAAGCGAATATTTTGAAAGTCCGACCATTGTTTTAATTACTGACCGCACAGATTTGGACGACCAACTGGCCGGACAATTTACCAATGCCAAAAATTTCATTGGAGACAATACAGTGGTAAGTGTAGAGAGCAGAGCCAACCTCAGAGAATTGATTCAAGGAAGACAAAGCGGAGGCGTTTTCTTAACCACCATTCACAAGTTTACAGAGGACACACAGCTCCTTACCGATAGACAAAATGTTATTTGCATTTCAGACGAAGCACACAGAAGTCAAGTAAACCTTGACCAAAAAATAAAAGTTACAGACAAAGGGGTTACGAAAACATACGGCTTCGCCAAATACTTACACGATTCATTACCAAATGCCACATTTGTTGGCTTTACAGGAACACCAATAGATGCAACGCTTGATGTGTTTGGAAAAGTGGTTGATGCATACACAATGACTGAATCGGTGAAAGATGAAATCACTGTTAGAATTGTGTATGAAGGTAGAGCAGCAAAAGTGTTGTTGAATAACTCCAAACTCAAAGAGATTGAAGATTACTATGCCAAGTGTGCTGAAATTGGGAGTAATGAAAATCAGATTGAGCAAAGCAAAAAAGAGATGGCACAGATGTATGCCATTATTGGAGACCCTGACCGTTTAAAAGCAGTTGCCGAAGATTTTGTACACCATTATGAAAACAGAGTCTCAGAAGGTTCAACCGTAAAAGGCAAAGCAATGTTTGTGTGCAGCACTCGTGAAATAGCTTACGAGTTGTATAAAAACATCATTGAACTAAAACCCGAATGGAGCGAAATACGAGCAGCCGAAGAAGGTGCAGAACTCACCGACAAAGACAAACGAGAACTGAAACCAATTGAACGAATCAAACTCATTGCCACCAGAGGACAAGATGATCCGAAGGAAATGTATGATTTGCTAGGAACAAAAGACCAACGCAAAGAACTTGATAGACAATTTAAAAATGAAAAATCCAATTTCAAAATTGCGATTGTGGTTGATATGTGGCTCACAGGTTTTGATGTGCCGTTTTTGGATAGCATTTACATTGACAAACCAATACAACGTCACAATTTAATTCAGACCATATCAAGAGTAAATCGCAAGTTTGAAGGCAAGAACAAAGGTCTTGTTGTAGATTATATCGGCATTAAAACACAAATGAATTTGGCGTTGAAGCAATACAGCGAAGGCGACAAAGATAATTTTGAAGACATTGCCGAATCCATCATTATCGTAAGAAATCATTTAGACCTTTTGGCTAAACTGTTTCACACGTTTGACAATTCAAAATATTTCAAAGGCACAACCATTCAGCAATTAAACACTTTGAATTTAGCTGCCGAATATGTGCAACAATCCAAAGAATTTGAAACCCGATTTATGGGCTTGGTAAAGCGACTAAAAGCCGCTTATGATATTTGTGCAGGAAGCGAACAATTAACGCAATTAGAAAGAGATTATACTCACTTCTATTTGGCAATTCGTTCCATAATTTTCAAACTTACCAAAGGCAATGCGCCCGACACAGCACAGATGAACGCCAAAGTTCGGGAAATGATAAAAGAAGCCTTGCAAAGTGAAGGAGTAGAAGAAATTTTCAAACTCGGTGACGAAGCAGAAACCGAGCAAGACATTTTTGATGAAGATTATTTGGCGAAGATTGATAAAATCAAATTGCCGAATACCAAAATCAAATTGCTTCAACAGTTATTGGCTAAAGTAATTGTGGAAATCAAAAAAGTAAACCGTGTAAAAGGAATTGACTTTAGCAAAAAAATGCAAGCCTTGGTTGAACGCTATAATGAGAGAAAAGAGGATGTGTTAGTAGGTCAGGTTTTAGAAGATTTTGCAGAAGAGATTACAAAATTAATTTTAGAAGTTCACAAAGAATTTTCAGCTGGTGACGCTTTAGGAATTGACTTTGAAGAAAAAGCATTTTACGACATCTTGAAAGAGCTATGTGTAAAATATGACTTCAAATATCCAGAAGACAAAATGATTGACTTGGCAAAAGCAGTTAAAGACTTAGTTGACGGTCAAGCCAAATTTCCTGACTGGAACAAACGAGACGACATAAAATCAGCTCTAAAAGTTGGACTTATTCTTTTGCTTGACGAGTTTGGTTATCCTCCAGTTGAGAGAGACGAAGTGTATGTTGAGATTTTTGAACAAGCAGAGAACTTTAAGAAGAATAAAGAGTAAGGCAATTCTTTAATTGTAATGCATAATCTAGCCCTGCTGTTTGGGATTTGTAATTACGAGCCAAATAGTATTAGTATTTGCAATCTGAACATTATCTCCACTGTTAGAAGACTTCTAACATTTCAATAAAAGATAAACTTCGTTTTACTCTTTAACCAGCTTCAGCAACTTCGGGCTTTGATCTTCGGAGTGTAAGCCGAGAAGGTAAACCCCTTTGGCGAGTGCAGCTAGGGGCAGAGTGGCGCTGTGCGCTCCCGGGCTGAGCGGCCCGAGGTCTTCGCTCAGCACAAT
>CANGUS010000127.1 GCA_947457085.1 Bacteroidota bacterium | reverse complement strand
TAAATTATATAAGTATAATAATATGCGACAAGATGAAATCAAAATGTTATTTTTTGAATACTACATGTATAGTGATAAAGAGATAATTTGGAACGAACAAAAAGACCTATTTACGAATTAACATAAACAAATCTACGCACAACAGGGGTTTTGCAAAAGTGGGGCATTTGTGCTAAATTTGAGCATTGGAATTCTAATCAACATTTGTGCTAAATTGAACATTTGTACTTCGAAATCCCCACCTTCGCAAAGCCCCAAACCGTTATGCGGCATGCTAGGACAGACCACTAGAACACAGACAGAAATGACAAAGGACTTAAATAAAAAAGTAATTCTCTATTCAAGTATCGCATTTGGTATTACTTGGACAATTGCGTTTGGAATTTATTCTCTATTTAATAAAGGAGCCTTAACCAATTATCAACTTAATCTCTATCATTCCTTTGCTGCTATTGGACCGACAATTGCTGCTTTGATTACCACATACTCATTTTATGGGAAAACAGGAGTCAAAAAATTAGTAGGAAAAATAGGATTACGAGTAATAGACAAAAAAACGATTTTATTTATTGTTTCACCTCTTGTGTTTTTTGGACTTGGCTTTTTAATTTATCCATTTATAAAATCATCAGGATATAGCTTCCGAAACTTTGCCAATTTGAATTGGAGTGATATAAATGAAATTACAGTTTGGTTATTACCCCTATTGACCTATTCAATTTTCGAAGAAATTGGATGGAGAGGATTTTTACTTCCTCAATTGCAGGAAAAATATACTGCATGGAAGGCAACTATTCTCTTGATAGTTATTTGGGCTTTGTGGCACATTCCGTTTTTCTTTTATAGGTTTGATTTTTCTTTGGGGATTTCAATAGGTTTCTTCTTTGGAATTTTTGTTGGAGCAATAATCCTGACTTCCATTTACAATTCGAGCAAAGGGATGATGTTACCCGTAATGATATTTCACTTTTTAAATAATTTATGTTCCGAATTTGACAAAGAAATAATTGTAGCTGTTTTGAGCGTGGGCTTTGTTTTTCTAGCCATCTACATTTATTGGAAATTGGGAACAGAAAATTTAAGCACAAACAATAGAATAAGAAACTATTTTATTGAATAACAAAAAAAACGACACACTTCTGAGTAAATGGAATTTTTTAAATCAAACTATCATATCGCCTCAACTGCACTTTTTGTGGTGTTTATTATTGTTTCTCATATTTTCTCTACAGACAATTACGATTGGACGAAAAACACAATTAGCGACCTAGGTTCTCAAGGCTACGACAGAAAACTAATAATGCAAATTGGTTTTTTAGGGTTCGGAATAACCCTAACCTTTGGACTTATTCTTAACGGACTTACTTGGCGAACAAGCCCAATCTTTATTTATGGAATTTGTGTAGCATTGACAGGAATATTCTGTACCAAACCATTCGTTGATATCGACACTTACTCGACAACACAATCAACACTTCATTCGACCTTTGCTCAAATTGCAGGCGTTGCATTTAGTATTGGTATTTTGACGCAAATATTTTTCATGACAGACAACAACATAAAATATATTCACCTAGCATTTTTTATTCTTGTTATAGGACTTTCTGCAACTTTTGGTCTGCTGAAAAATTACCAAGGCATTGCACAAAGACTTTTATATTTGACAAGTTTTATATGGCTAATAAAATATTACAAACCGTGACAATAATAGAAAAACGACCTCATAACAGCACCTACAAGAAATTGGCGGTTCAGTGCTCCTCAGACAAATTTGTGGTTAATCAAAGTTTGGTTCTCCGCATAAGCATTTGTGGTGAATATCGCCAACTTCTTGTAGCTGTCAAACGTTAACGGTCGTTTAAATAGCTAAAAACTAAAATATAAAAATGAAAATAATCACAACCACCCTGCTAGCCATCCTACTCGTATTTACCTTTATCCAACTATATTTTATATATCTCCAACGGAATATTGAAACTTACCCTTATGTCGTTAAAAAAAAGTATAAACAATTTGAAATAAGAAGTTATGAAACTACTTTATTTACCTCAGTCAGACTCTCAACAAAAGGATATAAAAATTCTTCAAGCAAAGGGTTCTCTATGCTTGCGGGATATATTTTTGGAAATAATGAGCGAAATGAAAAAATAGCGATGACTTCCCCAGTCTCTATGTCATTAGAAGATTCCACGACCATGATGTTTATGGTCCCTAAAAAATTTAAAAAAGATATGCTTCCTAAACCTAATCAAGCAGGCATAGAATTTAAGCAAGAACCTGCAAAAACCCTAGCTGCAATAAGTTTTAGTGGTTGGGCTAATGATACTAAAATAGAAAAATATAAACAGCTTTTAAAAGCGGCTTTAGATGCTGAAGGGATAAAGTATACGAATCAATGCTACTTTTTTGGATACAATGCACCTTATGAAATTTTTAATCGAAAAAATGAAATTATAGTTGAATTGCAATAAAATACATTTCGCTGTTTGAGCCATTCGCAGAGCAGCCAGCGCTACGAAGCATATTTCCTTCTTAGAAACCATATTCTCAAACGACTCACTACAAAAAAGATAAACCAATGAATGAATTAGAAAAACTACAAGAACACATCAATAACTTAACAACAAATGATTGGGATAAGCTGATTTCATTACTACAAGAAATTGAAAATACAAGAAATTTTGGTGAATTAAAAGGGGGCGAAAAACTCGAAGACGGTTCAATTACTTTTCCTTATTGGAGCTCATCTGAAGTAGTTGACAAAGCATTTAAATTAATACACGAATTAAATCTTGTTCCTGCTTTTGATTGGACAAATTGGGAGGAAGGAAAAGCGATCCTTAACAACCCAAATTTCAATTACTCAAATCTTGATACAATTACTTTGTGCAAACTGCTGACTACAATAGTGCGGTCAGATAGATTTGATGATGGTTTTTTTGCTTCCAACTTTGAAAATGGAGTGATTCCCCAAATTATAAAAACCATAATACAGAACGAAATCAACATAAGCTAAAATGACCCCAGCCCTGCGAAGGGTATTTTCTACTTGGCTTCTATAGTTTCAAAAAGTATTACCTTCTAAGAGAACACGAGCTTTGTCTCGGAGAATTCTCACCTTGTCTCGGAGGATTCTCGTCTTGTCTCGGAGAAAACTCACCTTGTCTCGAAGAAAACTCGCCTTGTCTCGAAGGAAACTCGTCTTGTCTCGAAGGAAACTCGCCTTGTCTCGAAGAAAACTCACCTTGTCTCGAAGAAAACTCGGCTTGTCTCGGAGAATACTCGTCTTGTCTCGAAGGAAACTCGTCTTGTCTCGGAGAATTCTCGGCTTGTCTCGGAGAAAACTCGCCTTGTCTCGGAGGAAACTCGCCTTGTCTCGAAGAAAACTCGCCTTGTCTCGGAGAATAAAAGAAAATAAACAATAAGGTAGTAAGTTCTATATGAGATTGATTTTTCCTATTTACTCAATGGCTACAAGGCCGCGTTTCTATGTGCTTTTGTATTAGATTTGAATATTAGCAGTTGCTATTCCAAACCATATGCTTAAACACAAAACAAGGTAGACCATGCATATCATCTGCAGTAAACAAACAATACAGATAACATGAAAAAAATAATTTTCTTCTTACTCACTCTATCGACAATCAAATCTTTCGGTCAATCATCCATGATTGATTTTGGTAATTTAGACGGAAAAAATCAAGACTGGGCAATTCTCTCCGATAATGTAATGGGTGGAATTACTAAATCTAATTTGGAATACACCAACGATGCAGTTATCCTAAGCGGAAACATTTCTTTAGCCAATTATGGTGGGTTTTCATCCATAAAAACCAAATTCAAAAATTTTGACTTATCGAATTACAAGGGTATTAAAATTAGATATAAATCAAGCAATCAAAAATTTGTTTTCACTTTGGAAGACAGTAAATACTGGATGGAACCTTATTATAAAAATGCGTTTTCTACCAATAAGAACGACAGCTGGGATGAGGCAATTATTTATTTTAAAGATTTTAAAGAAATGGTAATCGGACAAGCAACCGGCAACATGATGCCATTGGAAAATTTAAAAAATATGGTTCGATTGGGCATTATGACCGCTGAAAAAAAAGAGGGCCCTTTTACCCTTGAAGTAGATTATATAGAGTTTATAAAATAAACAATCCGGTACTTATTAATGAAAATAAAACCCTGATGTAAAAAATGAAATCATAAAAAAAATGACACTCAAAGCGAGTGTCATTTTTTATTCTAGTAAAGTGTTTTTATTTTAAACCCGCATTTTTAATGTAAGGTTCTACTTGCATATCATGCCCAATAAAATCTTTAAAGGCTTTGTTTAAATCCACGCTATTTCCTACCGATAAAATGTATTTACGGAAACGATCGCAATTTGCACGAGTCATACCACCATTTGCTTGCATCCAATCAAATGCATTGTAATCAAGGGTTTTACTCCAAGTATAAGCATAGTATCCTGCAGAATAACCACCACCCCATATGTGTGCAAAATAAGGGGAGTGATAACGAGTAGGTACTTCATTTACCAACAAACCATATTTTTGTAATGCTTCTTTTTCAAACTCTAAAACCGGTTTTATATCAGCTTCTTTTTCTACCGAATGCCAAGCCATATCTAAAGTAGCAGCCGCTAATAATTCTGTTACATCATATCCTTTATTGAAGGTTTCTGCTTTCTGAATTTTAGTAATCAATGCAGCCGGAATCGGTTGTTTTGTTTTATAATGAATGGCATAATTTTTCAACACTTGTGGATCTAAAGCAGCATGCTCATTGATTTGTGAAGGAAACTCTACATAATCACGCGGCACAGCGGTTCCCGAAAGTGTGGTATATTTTTGATTGGCAAATAAACCATGCAACGTATGTCCAAACTCATGAAACATAGTTGTTACATCATCAAAACTAATCAATGAAGGATTCCCTTCAGCAGGTTTTACAAAGTTGTATACATTCACAATCACCGGTTTTTGTTTTAAGTAATGAGATTGAGAAACAAAATTATTCATCCATGCACCCCCACTTTTATTGTCTCTTGTATAAAAATCTAAATAATAAATCGCCAATGATTTTCCATCTCGATCGAACACTTCATACGCAACCACATCAGGATGATAAACAGGTAAATCGGTACGCACTTTAAATGTTAAACCATACATTTGTTTTGCTGCAAAAAACACGCCTTTTTCTAACACCGTGTTTACTTCAAAATAAGGTTTTATTTGACTTTCATCTAAATCATATTTTGCTTTGCGCACTTGTTCACTGTAAAAATTCCAATCCCAAGGTTCCAATTTAAATCCGCCGTTTTGTGCATCAATCATATTTTGAATATCTTTTGCTTCCGCTTTTGCTTTTGCCACAGCAGGCTTCGCAATTTTAGCTAATAAATCAAAAGCACGAGCTGGAGTGATGGCCATTTGATCTTGTAAACTCCATTCAGCAAAACTTTTTTTACCCATTAAGTGCGCTTTTTCCATTCGAAGCTTGGCTAACTTTTCACAAATTTGTCTTGTATCTCCTTCATCTCCTTTTTCGGCACGTGTCCAAGATGCTTTGTATAATTTTTCACGAGTAGCTCTGTTTTTTAAACTCGGAAGCAAAGGTTGTTGGGTTGTATTTAATAATCCTAATAAATATTTTCCATCGTGCCCTGCTTCTGTCGCTTTTGCTTTAGCAGCTGCTATTTCTTCTGCACTTAAACCATCTAATTCTTTTACATCGTCAATTAATAAAGCGCCATTTTTACGAGCGATCAATAGCTTATTGCTAAACTGAGTTCC
>CANGUS010000126.1 GCA_947457085.1 Bacteroidota bacterium | reverse complement strand
GGATAAATTACTCAAATCAACGCTTGTATTTGCTGCGTTTATTCTACCCGTTTGTACGGCTTTGCCTGTATTGTCATAAATGGTAAATACCGAACCAATGAGTGTATGATCTGCTTTTACATTGATTACATTGTGGGCTGGGTTTGGAAAAACAGAGAATAAATTGTGTTGAGCGATTTCATGGATGCCAACATTGTTGTTGATTGTAAGTACAGCAACATTTGAAGTATCTGCACATGAACCACTGTTGATAATACAACGGAATGATTGATTATTGTTGCTCATGCTAACATTAGCAACCGATAATGTATCATTGCTAGCACCATTGTATTGCCCTGCATTGCTTACATTTTGAAAACCTACTCCAAGGTCTGTTTGCCATTGATAGGTAGCATTGGGATCAGATGAACCTACTATGAATTGGGCATTGTTGTTGATGTTGATGGTTTGATTAGCAGGTTGGGTATTTACTGCTAGTTGACAACCATTGTATAAATCAGTAATTTCTTGTTGGGTTAAAGCACGATTCCAGATGCCGATGTCGTCTAAAATACCTTTAAATGAACCATTTTGATTATAAGTGTAATTGCCAATAATCGTATTAATGTTGTTATTAATTGGTGATGTTACTTGACTTTGATCATTCCATACCCTTTGATCCTTTACAAGAAAAACATTATCAACCATAATAGTTAAATTGGTTGAATCAATAATTAGTCCGCTGTTACAGGCATAGACAGCGCTTATAAAATGCCAATTATTATCAAAATAATTTGCAAAATTAGAATAAGACCAAACTGAATTTGGGCCATTTTCTGCACCAAATCCTATTTCCAAATTGTTACCAACACCCATCAATAGACCATAAACATTTGAAGGATGCATACTGCCTACAAAAAATGTCCCTCCACCAGTACCTGTTGCTTTTTTAAACCAACCTGTAAATGTATAACCAGTTATATTAATTTGCGTTGGGTTTACCGAAATCAAATCAGTAGTATTAGCAAAATTGTAAGCCGTATTCGCATTCCCATTTCTATCCGTTGTCAGTGTAGCTCCATTCACTGTTCCATTATTTCCATTCCCACTTTCATCATTGGCATTGCCATTAAAAGGCCAATAGCCAACCAGCCCATTGCTAGGTACATAAGAGGGTACTTGTGCCAGGGTAGCAGCAGTTAAACCTAGGGTTACCACGGCAATGAGTAATAAAACTTTGTTTTTCATTTTTATTAATTTAGAACATTCGAAATTAATACTTGTGATTGAATTAAACAATACCACATATGACACTTTTAAATTCATTGGTGAGTGAGGCACCCACCAATAGAAAAAAATGAATCGGTGTGATTAATTACATTGCAAAAATTTGCAATTACATTGATCGGTTGCATTAAAATTTTAATCGATGTGAATAATTACATTGCAAGAATTTGCAATTACATTGATTGATTGTATTAAAACTTTAATCGGTGTGATTAATTACATTGCAAGAATTTGCAATTACATTGATTGACTGCATTAAAACTTTAATCGGTGTGATTAATTACATTGCAAGATTTTACAATTGCATGAATCGGTTGAATTCATTTTAGCTTGTATTTCCTTATCAGTAGCTTTACCTATCGGTTGGTGTCTCACCAAACGAAATAAGCAGTTTGGTGAGACACTAACCTGTAGAAAATATTGGCACAAGCTACTGGTTTATTAACTCAAGCATGTTGTACAAGGTTTATGCTTTGATTATTATGTATTTTGGAGAATCAGAAAATAGAGGGGCATGCCGATGGTAATATTGATAGGGAAGGTAACGGCAAGTGCCATTGGCAAAAACAGCCCAGGATTAGCTTTAGGTGCTGAAATTTTCATGGCAGCAGGAACCGCAATATATGAGGCACTGGCAGCCAGTATAGCAAACATAAATCGGCTGCTTATGTCTGGTGTAACGAAGGCACTTAACCAAGCAATGAGGCTTCCATTGATTAATGGAATGAAGATGGCAAAAATAATAGGGAACCAACCGAATGAGAAAAATGCTTTTAATTTTCTTCCACTGGTAATTCCCATGTCTAAAAGAAAAATAGCAAGAAAGCCTTTAAACAAATCATTGGTAAAAGGTTTGATCCCTTCGGCTTGCTTGGCATTGGCCACATAGCCAATCACTAAACTGCCCAGTATCAGCAACACACTGCCATTGGTAAGGGAATGTTTGATTACATTTCTTTTTTTAATGATGTGGGTTTCATCCTTGTTAAATATAGAAATTAAAATCAATCCAATAATGATGGCAGGCGATTCCATTAAAGCCATAATGGCAACCATGTGTCCGTGAAGTAAAAGTTGTTGCGACTCGAGGTAGGATACGGCCGTCACAAATGTAACAGCACTTACAGAGCCATAAGCAGCTGCTATTGCTCCTGCATCATAAATGGTTAATTTTCTTTTCAGAATAAAAAAAGTATAAAGCGGTATCATTAAAGATATAAAAATGCCAAATAACATAGACCAACCAATTTCCATGGTAATTGCTTCATGCGATAACTCTTGTCCACCTTTGAAACCAATGGCAAATAAAAGGTATAAAGAAATAAATTTTGAAGAGTTCGGTGGTATTTCTAAATCGCTTTTTAAATAAACACCCAAAACGCCGAGTACAAAAAAGAGCAATGCAGGGTTCGTTAAATTTTCGAGTAGTAAATTAAAGTTCATGTTTTTATTTATCGGTATTTTGAAAATTGTAATCTTTTGCCAAGTTGCTGTTCATTGATGGTTCCGTTGTGATACACTGCATGTCCGTTCACCAAGGTTTGTATAATTTTACTTTGGAAACATTGATTTTCAAAAGGAGACCATTGGCATTTGTACAAAATATTTTCGGGGCTTACTTTCCAAGCATTGTGTAAATCTACCAATACCAAATCGGCATAATATCCTTCTCGTATATACCCTCGTTCTTTCATTCTATAAATTTCGGCTACATGGTGGCTCATTTTTTCAACTATTTTTTCAAGACTGATTTTACCCTGATGAAATAACTCAAGCATAGCAGGCAAGGCATGTTGTACCAAAGGTCCACCAGACATGGCTTTGAAGTAGCTACCCTTTTTTTCATCGATGGTGTGCGGGGCGTGGTCTGTTGCAATGATATCCAATCGATTATCCAACAGTGCGGCTAATAAACCGTCTTTGTCTTCTGCTGTTTTAATTGCTGGATTCCATTTAATATGCGCCCCCAATCTTTCGTAATCTTGATCAGCAAACCACAGGTGGTGCACACAAGCTTCAGCGGTAATTCTTTTTTCATGAACAGAAATGGTGTTATCCAAAAGATTGGCTTCTGCAAGCGTTGAAATATGAAATAAATGCAATCGATTATTGTGTTTTTTAGAAATTTCCAATACGCGTTTTGTGGCATTTACACAAGCTTCTTCGCTTCTTATTTTAGGATGCAGGGAAAAAGGAATATGGTCTCCATATTTTTCTCGATAGTGCGTGGTATTATTTTTTATGATCGCATCATCTTCGCTGTGCAAGGCTATCAACGAATCTGATCGAGAGAAAAGCGTTTCTAAAAATTGGGGATAGTTGGCCAAAATGCCTTCGTCGTTATTAAAATACAATCCATCATCGGTAATGCCGCACACTGTTTCATTATTTGTTTTTAACGCTTCTTCTAAATTATGTTGATTGATTCCCATAAAAAAGGAATAATTGGCCAAGGAAGACTTAGATGCGATGGCATATTTTTCTTCTAACAACGCTTGCGTTAAGGTGTTAGGAATGGTGTTGGGCATGTCCATAAAGGAGGTTACACCTCCTGCAACGGCGGCTTTCGATTCTGTATGAATGGTGGCTTTGTGGGTTAAGCCGGGTTCCCGAAAATGAACTTGGTCATCTATTGCTCCGGGCAATAAATACAGTCCTTCGGCATTTATTTCCTTCACTGCAGCATCAGTTTCCAAATGGATGGAAGGTGCAATTTTTTCAATTCTTTCATTTACAATGAGTAAATCTGCAATTAAAATTTTGCCTTCATTTACCATTGTAGCATTCCGTATAATTGTTTTCATCTATTCTTTTTTTGAAGCTCTTTCTAATTTATCGTTGATGGTTTTACCCAATCCAATATCTGGTAATCGTTCTGCCACAATGATGTCTAAATTGCTGTGATCCAATCGATGCATAGCAGCATATAAATTTTTAGCGGCTTCGTTCAAATTACCTGTTGCAGATAATATTTCTTGATGTTTGATGTGTTGTTCTGATAAATTTTTTTCAAAAAGCAATACGCCTATTTTTTGATGATTGAAATTTTGTATCAATTCATGCACATGATTTGTAAGGTACATTTTTGTTTTGGGTGCATAATGCTTTGATAGCATGCCTGGAGCTTCTGGGTTGATATCATTTTTCGTAATCAATTGTAAGTCTCCAATTTCTTTTTTAATATCTTCAATGGATATAGAACCCATACGATATAGCACGGGATCTTCGCCATCAAAACCAATAATCGTAGATTCAATTCCTTTTTCACATTCGCCACCATCTAAAATGATTTCCAACTCGTCTCCAAAATAATTTGCTACATGCATGGCCGATGTAGGACTTATGGATCCAAAGGGATTGGCACTGGGTGCTGCGATTGGGAAATCAATATTCGCCAATAACTCTAACAAAAGAGGATGGTTGGGCACCCTTACAGCGACCGTATTTTTTTGTGCGCTCACCACATCAGGAATTGTATCTTTTTTATTTAAAACCAAGGTCAATGGTCCAGGCCAAAAAGCCTTGGCTAATTGATAGGCTTTATCAGGAATTTCTTTCGCAACTTTGCTTAAATAATCAATGGAATGAATGTGAACAATTAAGGGATTGTGTAGGGGTCGATTTTTTAATTCAAAAATTTGATGCACAGCCGATTCGCTAAAAGCATTCCCTGCAAGCCCATAAACGGTTTCTGTAGGAATGGCAACGAGGTTATCTTCGTTTAATACTTGAATAGCAAGTTCTATATTTTTAGTTATCAATTTATATTTTTTAAGGGTTACAATAATCGCAATACATAGGTTCTTCTGTTTCCTTTTGATTCGGATATTTCTCTTCTTTCACAAAATCACATTTTTGACATTCATATAGATGGCTTAGAATCGATTTTGTAGGCTTATTGCATAAGCTACACAATAAGCCCTCCTTGATAGCCGTAATTCCCAATCCGGGTGTATGACAAGTTGGGCAACAATTTTTTAGTTTTGCAACTAATTTATGAGTGGCTTTTTCAATAGTTTGCATTCTTGTAGGATTGTTCATCGCCCGCATATCCGTTTCAACGTATGCACTTCCATTGGAGCTAATGAATTTTTTAAAGGTAGCAGACAATACCTCCCAATCGGTAATGCCTTTCACCATTTCGGAAAAATCATCTTTTGATTTTTTTAAAATCAATGCATGCGAGGAAAACTTAGTTTTAATTGCAAAATCTTTTAATTCTTGTTTTGTTGTAATAGTTGCTGCATTGAAATTAGTTTCAGTAGTTAATACCCGTATAAAAATTTCTAAATCATTTTTTTTATCGATCAATAATAAAATTTCATCATCGGCATGTGCAAAAACCAAGTTGGGATGTGGTCCAAAAGAGCCTTCACTGGCAATGGCTAAATCGCAGTTTGCTAATTGCATCGCTCGTAAACATTTGGCTCTTGCTGTTTCTAAAGGATCACTTTCCCTGTCTACTTCACCTGTAAATGTTCCGAATAAATCGGTATCTAAATCTTCAATTGTAAAGGCTGTTAGCCCCAATTCTTTTTCCAAAATAGGCGCTATTACCTTT
>CANGUS010000125.1 GCA_947457085.1 Bacteroidota bacterium | reverse complement strand
TGGAGAAAGTTCTTTGTTTTTAATTAATAGTAGAGAGCAAAAAAAAATAGAAACATTGCAAAAAATGAATGCAACCATTGCAAAATTTTATAAACAAAAAACAGCCTTGCGTTGGGCTAGTGGTGTACTTTGGAAAGATTGATATTTATAAGTTATCTTTACCCAATTAATAATATTTTCAATTGAAATTCATTGACTTTAATTTAGAATCAAGCCTACAAGAAGGGCTCGATTCTATGGGTTTTGAAACGCCCACACCGATACAAGAACAAGCAATTCCTATTATTTTAACTAATAAAGATTTAATTGCAGTAGCCCAAACTGGCACTGGGAAAACAGCTGCTTTTTTATTGCCTATTTTACATAAACTAGCTAGTAGCCAAGTAGATGAAACCAATACATTAATTATTGTTCCCACTCGAGAGTTGGCATTGCAAATAGATCAAGCCATACAAGGGTTGGCTTATTTTACTGGGGCAAGTTCTTTGGCTATTTATGGAGGCGGTGATGGACACGTTTTTGAAAATGAAAAACGCGCGCTTACTCAAGGTGCAAATATTATTATTGCCACTCCAGGCAGATTAATGTCTCATTTAAATATGGGCTATGTTAAGTTTGATAAAGTACAACATTTAATATTGGATGAAGCCGATAAAATGCTTGATATGGGTTTTGTGGATGACATTTTAAAAATAGTTACCTACTTGCCAAAACAACGACAATCCCTCATGTTTTCGGCTACCATGCCACCAGCTATTAAAAAGTTTGCCCAACAACTTTTACACGATCCCGCAGAAATTGCCATTGCTATTTCTAAACCAGCAGCAGGAGTTACTCAATTAGCGTATTCGGTATATGATGGACAAAAAAATGAGTTAATAAAATCAATTCTAAAAGAAAAAACATATTCAAGCATATTAATTTTTTCATCTACCAAAGAAAAAGTAAGAATTCTAAATCGAGAACTCAATCAAGCGGGGCTAAGATCCAAAGCCATCCACTCTGGTTTAGAGCAAGAAGAAAGAGAAGAAGTACTCCGAAATTTTAAAAATAAGAATACACAAATATTGGTTGCTACCGACATATTATCCAGAGGAATTGACATTGAGGATATTAATTTAGTCATCAATTATGATTTACCGAATGATGCGGAAGATTACATTCACAGAATAGGACGCACCGCGCGTGCAGCTACTAAAGGAGAAGCCATCACGTTCATCAATGAAAAAGATGCCTTTAAATTTCATAAAATTGAGCAACTCATGGAGCGTGAAGTAGAAAAAAAACCATTGCCAGTGCATCTAGGGGAAGGTCCAGTTTATAATCCAAAAACAACACCTCCACGTCCTCCCTTTAAGAAAAAATTTGTAAAGCGTAGATAAGATTTTGCTTATCCACGCTCTCTTCATTGTGTATCGAAATAGCGTATATTCCCTTGTGCTTATACCCTTCATTTAACTAAGGAAGCTTGTTTAAAAATTCTTTTTTTAACACGTAAATAATAATTTGAAAATTTAAAAGGATATAAGTTTGTAACTTAAATTATATTCAAATGAAAAAAATAGCAATTTTATGTACGCTGGTAATAGCTTCTATTTCCGTTTTTGCACAACCTGATAACTATGTTTTTACAGTTAGTAAAAATGTACCTTATCAAAATTTAGTATCTCCAACCATAGTAACTACACCAGGATGGGACGATTTTGATGCCACTATCCCTTTAGGGTTTAATTTTAAATTTATGGGTGACAGCACCAATACATTATTTTTTGATAGCAATGATATGAACACAGGTACAGAATTGCAATTCAATACCACGGCAAATACTTCCAATCCGTTTCATGTTATCAGTTGGTTTTATGATTTAGAAGATCGATTTAATAATGATGTAACCAAATCATCTACGGTAGGTTATAAAACAGATGTGGTGAACGCAAAAAATGTAACTAAAATCGAATGGAATAATGTAGGATTTTTTGACGATACTTTTCATGTAGATACTGCAAATGTTCAATTTTGGATATATGAAGAAAATAATGCGTTAGAATTTAGAATTGGAAATAGTTCGAGAGCCAATATCACTTCCTTAATACAAGATCCAAATACATATGGTTTTAAAGGCCCTGTTTTTGCACTTGTTAAAAATCTTTCCTTTACTTTAGCAGGTCCATCTGCGGATAATATTTACTACCCTTCAGATATTAATACACCTACTATGGACTCTACTGATATTATGTCCATGTTCACCAATCCATCGATTATTGGAATTGATTCTTTCCCAAATGCTAACACCTTAATGCGTTGGGCTCCAGCGGTAGCAAATGGTGTAAACAGTGTATCTTTGAATGAAAATATTTCTGTATATCCAACTTTGTTTGCTTCTACTTTTTCTATTGATTTTAAAGCAAAAAATAATTATCAATTATCTGTTTTTGACATCAATGGACGATTTTTATTCACTCAAAAATTGGCTAAATCTTCTGAAAAAATCGACATGAGCAACTATGCTTCCGGAAATTATATTTTGATGTTGAACAATGATTCTGAAAAAATTGTATATCAAATTACAAAAAAATAAAAGGCTAGTAAAACGCAAAAGATTTAATTATTTTCTTATTTCAGAAATATCTGTCCACTAAGAAGAATGCACAAGCGTTGGAGTAATTACGAAACCGAAACCAGGTGGAAATTATGAATAAAAAAAAGAGCTCCTATAAAGGAGCTCTTTTTTATGTTTAGTTTTAGTTTAAATTAAGGTAGTATCGCGTATACACCCACACTACTATTCAAATCAAATAATGGATAGTCAGAAACATCTACAAATCCATCTCCATTTAAATCTGTAGCTACATACTCAGCATATACACCGATAGAAGCATCATAATCAAAAGCAGGATAATCAGAAACATCTACAAAGCCATCCTGATTCATATCACCACTGTAAATTCCAAATACATTAGGCTCTAATTCTACTTGATTGTCGCCATATGCTTTGTTAGCTGCTGTAGTGAAGTTGTAAGAAGTACTAGAAGACATGGTAACAGTACCTGCACTCCAAGTTTCTACACTGTTACGGTGTTTGATAACGATGTAATATCCATTGCCAGTTGCCTCATAAGGGAAAGTACATGACAAAGAACCATTTGTTTGTAATACACCTTTTACTGAATAGGCCAATGCATAAGGAGAAGCAGCGCCATGTAACTCAACAGTTACACTGTCTACATTCGTTGTAGAACTTCCTACACCTTGATTCGCTAATGCAGTAGCCATTGTGTTAGCTCCACTATAATAACCTTGTAAGAAAGCATTTAAGTTAAGTGTAACTGGCGCTACTACTCTTATAGTAGAAAGCGCTGAGTTATCTGTAGTAAGATCACCAGCAACTGAAGTACCAGCTGCACAAGTAGTTCCATTTCCAAAGTTTATGTTCCCTGAAAAAGTTTGTGCAGGCGCAGCAGAAACACCTTGTGCTTTTAATGTTATTGTACGACTTGTATTTTTTGCGATCGGATCTGTTGAATTACAAAGACGTAATTGAGAACCCGTGTTTGATATTATCGTCCATCCAGCTGGTAAGCCACTTTGTTGTGCATTAGACAAAAATGTAACTGAAGTTGGTATTTGGATAATTGGTCTAAGTTTAGCTTGAGCAATTGTTGATACTGGACCCGTATTCCCTATGGTAACGACGATATCGATAGTAGATCCTACTTCTACGATACCTGAATTTGAGGGCAAAACATTTATAAAAGGATTTGCTTGCCCATTTGACTTAGAAGCTATAAATACAGCTCCAATGCAAAACAGCATTATTAATTTTAATTGTTTCATTTTTGAATTATCTTAATTTTTTTATTAAAGAGCACTTAAACTATTGTTTGCACTGTTGTTTGCTGGTGTGTTATCAGAACCTCCTGCAACTGTAATAACTAAAGTTGAGTTAGTACCTGATGGTGTGTTAGCATTTCTTCTAATAGTAAATCCTAATGTAGATGAACCATTTTGTGCAATTGAAACATTTGCTTTAGATGTAGCTGTAATAAAACCACCTGATAAACTAAAAGTCCAATCTCCGTTGTTGTAAGCAGTTGCGAAAGCTGCAGAAGTACCATTCGTTCCTGAAGTTGCAGTACTAGAAAGAGTTGCAATTGATGGTACAGCTATTGTGAAACCTGATGGTACTGGAATAGTAACTGTAATTGTACCATTTGAGTTACCTACTGCGTTCTCAAATACATCTACTAATAATTCTGCTGTTTGATTAGCATTAAATAAAGCTGTTTCTATTTGGATACCTGGTGTTAAATCTGAACCTGATAATGCTGCACCACCAGTAGCACCAGTGTTTGGACGGTAATCAGGATTAGTAAAGCTCCAAGCATTTACTAATACATCACATGGGTTGGTTAAAATCGTGTTACCATTAGCGTTAAAGTAAGTTCTTGTTGCTGCATTCTCTACAATTTTACATGCTCCAGTTGCACCAGTAACAGTTGAATTAAATGTAGTATCCATAGCAATTATATTATTTTGAAATGCTGCACCACCAGTAGCTGCATTGGCAATAACATCTGCATCCATGATTAAACCTACAAAGTTATTCATTAAGATACTGTTATGAATTTCTGTTTCAGAATTTCTTCTTAAACGAGCTCCTCTTCTGAAACCAGTAGCTGTTGGATTTGTAATACCACCTAAGTTACTACCACATCTGTATGCACCAATTTGTGTTATGTTGTAAAATTTAGGAGCTGTTTTTGGTAAAATAGTAAATGGTGCTGAAGCGTTGTTGTCAGACTCCCATCCTTCTGAAGTAGAAACAGCAGGAGCATCAGAAACCGCTGGATCTCTAACTATTAATCCAAATTGTACTGTTCCGTTATACCCATTGTCAACGTCAAAATCATCATCAAGGTTTCTGTAAGAAACTAAATGATCACAATTCACTGTACCACCAAACCACTCAAATGCATCGTCAAATCCAAAAGAGGTTTGTATGTGATGGATAGTTGTACCACTTCCTACAGATCCCATCGTTAAACTGTTCATTTCATTGTTAGCTGCGATTACGAAACCTGCATACTCAATACGTAAGTATGTTAATGAACCAGAATTGTCATTAGAGATGTTACCACCATGACGCGCTCTAGTACTTGTACCAGATATCCCTTCTGATGGAACACCAGCTGGATTAGCTGCTAATATATTGTTAGGTGCTCTACCACACATGATAATACCTCCCCAATCTCCAGATACTCTAGAACCTGCAGCTTTGCTAGAAGTAAATACGATTGGATTACATGGTGTACCGTTTGCAATAAGTCTTGCGCCTCTTTCTATTACTAAAGCACTAATTACTGTATTTGCATCTCCACGAACTACTGTACCCGCTTCAATCGTTAATGTTACTGAAGAATCTACATAAATAGTACCTTGTAATAAATAAACATTGTTTTTTGTCCATGTAGTGTTAGTAGTAATGTTAGTGTTTACATTTACTGTAGGTGCTGGATAATAAGTATTTTGTGGATCCCAGTTTGTCCAGTTGTCTGTCCACATTGCTGCAGGAGCTGGTTCAAATGCACCACGGTAAGTAGTAGACACAACTTGTGACATAGCTACCATACTTGTAATAGCTAATAAAAATGCTAGTGTTAAAATTTTTTTTGTCATGTTTTTTGTTTTTTGTTTTTAAAAGTAATTTTATTTTAGAATGCAAACTTATTGTAGAAGAATAAGACAGCTACAAGAAAGTGCATTAAGAAATTGTATCCTTAATATTAATTTAAAGTGACTAAAATTTTTTTGGAAATATATTGAGTATTCAATTCTAAAATATTGGCCGAAAAT
>CANGUS010000124.1 GCA_947457085.1 Bacteroidota bacterium | reverse complement strand
TTTTCGATGTAATACGTAGGTAGTTTCTCTTCACAAAGTTCTACTAAATGAGAAGTATTGGAGCTATTGTACCCCCCTACCACAATTGCCAAATCGGCTGATTCTTCTAACAATCCCCTAACCGCTCCTTGGTTATCATTGGTTGCATAGCATAGCGTATCTCTGGTATCAGCAAAACGTTCTTGGGTTTGAGCTGCTTCTAATTGATAATGATCGACGATGACTGATTTTAAATAATCTGCAATTTCTTGTGTATCGCTTGCCAACATAGTGGTTTGGTTGACTACCCCAATTCGATCAAAATCAGTTTGAGGATTAAACCCAGCAGAATATTGCCCTTCAAATTCTTCAAAAAACAAATTCAAGTCTACTTTCTTTTGAATGTATTTTTCTAATTTTTTTGCTTCGCTTAAATCTTTAATAACTACAGAAGGCGCATTGTAACTACTGTGCGAAAATGTAGCCCTTGTTTCTTCATGTTTTGGTTTTCCATGTATAATGATCGTGTATCCTTTTTTGCCAATTTGCTCAGACCGATTCCAAACTTTTTCAACAAAAGGACAAGTGGTATTGTATTGCAAAGGATTTATACCGATGCTTTTTAATTTTGCTTCGGTTTCTAAAGTAGTTCCAAATGCAGGAATAATTACAATATCATCGCTGGTTAATTCACTCCAATCAATAATCATTTTTCCAACCGTATCCATGATAAAACGAATGCCTTTGCTTTGCAAATCAGCATTTACTTGAGGATTGTGAATCATTTCACTCAGTAAAAAAATACGCTTGGATGGATTTTCTTCCACTGTTTTAAAGGCAATTTCAATGGCATTCTCTACCCCATAACAAAATCCAAAATGTCGAGCCAAATAGATTTCTACTGCACCAAAATTTAATTGGGTAGGCGTAAAATCTTTTTTCAGTTTATCATCTGATTTTCTTTTTTCTTTTACAGCGCTGATTAATGGGCTTCTATAAAAAGATGGTATTTCGAAACTTTTCATGCGTATTTATACTTTCTGAGCAAATGTAGATAACTTAATGTTTATTAATCGCTAAAATTCATATTTCTACAAATAGATAAATTATATTTGTAATAATATATCCAATTATGACAAAATTTACCCTCTTACTAATTACAAGCTCTTTCCTACTGAGTAATCTTTCTGCACAAAATACAAATAAATGTGGTTCACATGAGATTTTAAAATCTATTGAACAAAAAAATCCAGGTTACTCAAAAGAGTTAAATAAAATAGGAAATTCAAACACACTCAATAAAACAAGAGGCTCTATTATTTATATTCCAGTGGTGGTTCATGTAGTTTACAAAAATGCCACAGAAAATTTATCTGACAGTTACATTACCGCTCAAATAGACATATTAAACAAAACATATGCTCGTAAAAACGCAGATACTACCAATACGAGAAGCATATTTAATAACATCGTTGGACCGGTTGATGTGCAATTTGTTTTAGCCCAAATTAAAAGAGTACCTACCACTGTACAAGGATTTACTTTTGATTTTGATCTTTTTTCAGGAGAAAATTATGCCGATGATGTTAAAATTAGCAATAACGGAGGCAGTGATGCGGTAATACCCACTAAAAATTTAAATATTTGGGTATGTGATATTACGTTACCTGCAGGACAGGCAGGTGAATTACTAGGCTATGCTTATCCACCTCCAGGACTACCCAATTGGGGTGCAGGAAGTTCCTATTCTTCAGTTGCAGTAGATGGCGTAGTGATTGATTATATTGCATTTGGAGGTTTAAGCAAATTGCCACTGGGAGCGAGTACCTATGGATTAAAAGGAAAAACTTGTGTACATGAAGTTGGACATTATTTAGGATTGCGTCATATATGGGGCGACGATGGAGGAGCTTGTCAGGGTGATTTTGGATTTGAAGATGACGGTATAACAGACACACCTCATGCAGATAATGAATCAAACAGTGATTGCAATAAAACAAAAAATACTTGCAATCAAGGAACTGGGGACTTACCAGATATGGTAGAAAATTATATGGATTATTCATCAGAAGGATGTCAAAATGCATTTACAAAAGGGCAATCTTCTTTTATGTATAATGTATTGACTAATATTAGAACGGGTATTCGAGTGCCTACAGGAATTGAAGAAAATACCTATTCTACATTCATCAATTTATTTCCGAATCCAACCTCTGAATCGCTGGTTGTAAACTTTTCAAATTTAGATTATACGAATGCAGTTATAGAGATTAAAGACATGACTGGGAAAACAATAAAAACAGCCTATGTGAATGAGAAAACAGCTATTTTTACAGTCGATGGATTATCTAAATTTCCGAATGGACTGTATATTGCATCTATTTCTATTAATAATTACAAAATCAATAAATCATTTTTAATCAATAAATAATGAAAACGACACTAATTATTCTTCTCATTACTATCCCATCTATTTTATTTTCTCAAAAGAAAATTACTTCATTAGAAGTGAAACGTACAGGATGTAAAGGCACCTGCCCTGTTTATGAATACCAATTAAATTCATCTGGGATTATTATATATACTGGATTACGCTTTGTTGGCAATGTAGGAAAATATAAAATAAATGTTGGTCAAAAGAACATCAGTAAAATCTTTAAAAAATTAGAACGAAATGATTTTGAAAACGCAAAGGATATGTATGATTTAAAACAATCAGACATATCAATGTTGTTTTATAAAATCAACTTAAAATCTGGAGAAAAAAATATTGGCAGAGCCAACTTCGGACCGAAATATTTACAAGAAACATTCGATGACATTGATCAAATTGTAAAAAAATATACTTGGACTAAAATAAACGAATAACAAAATGGATATAGAAACTAAAATTCCAGTACGTTTTTCAGCTGGAGCAATTGCAGAAATCACTCGATTAAATTCAACTAAAACTTCCGAAAAACCCTATTTAAGAGTGGGTGTAAAAGGTGGCGGTTGCAGTGGTATGACCTATGTTTTAGAATATGATGTAAAAGAAGCAGCTGATGAAGAGTACAATGTGGAAGGGATTCCTGTTGTATTAAATAAAGGACATGAAATGTATTTAGTTGGTATGGAAATAGAATTTGAAGGAGGTTTAAACTCTAGAGGTTTTACATTTAAAAACCCTAATGCATCAAGCACATGTGGCTGTGGCACTAGCTTTGCTGTATAAGTAAAATGATCGCTTAATAACATAAAAAATGTCCTGAAAATTCAGGACATTTTTTATGTATTTTATATTACGATATTATCTAAATATTCTTCTTGGGCATCTCGTTTTAAGAGAACGTAAAGGATTACCAAATGCATCAAAATAAATAGCAATGTTTATTCCTGCGAACCAATACCAATCGGTTTTCATATTATTTCCTCTTACAAATTTATCATTTGGATAATTCCCATCCCAATTAGGCAATTCATCGGTTCTAAAAGATAAATCAACACTTTGCTTTCCTTTGTATTTAAATAATGTGTCCATGTTTACATAAGATTTACTTACATCATCTAAATAATCGGTAGCAGTATATCTGAAACCAATTTCTGTGCTAATTAATACTTTGTTTCCTATTAAAGTTTTTAATCCAAATCCTAATGGAAATCCTACATTAACCAAGCTATAAACTCGTCTGTCAGGGTATTGTCTTAATCCTTGACCTTCAGTACTTAATGGACGTAAATAAACTTTTTCATCATTGTTACCCATTGTATAGGGATTGTAATAAAAAAGGGCAATTCCTGCAAAAGCATATGGAGAGAATTTATATTCATCAAAATCTACAGGAATCATATTGGCTTCGATACCTGCTGAAGCTTCAAAAATATTGGTTTGAAAATTTAAATTTCTACGCTTAACAGCTGTAGATGCTGATAAACTGTCTGCTCCATATAAACTAGCATAAGTGGCGCCAAATCTAAAGCCTACACTCGGATGAGGAAAATATTTATAAGTTAACCCACCACACGCTCTATAACCACCTTCAGGAAATAATTTATCTTGCAAATCGCCATAATAACTAGACGTTCCTGCAAAAATACCGACTTCATGGTGTTTTTGAGCAGATACTACAATAGGTAAAAGTAAAATGAATAAAATTTTTCTTAACATACTTATATATTGTGTTAATGTAAGTGTAATATTACGATATATTTTTTAAAATCATAACAATAAATTCAAATATTCAAAAAAGGGAATTATGCCTTATTCAGATTTTTATAGCTCATTTTATTTTAATATAAAATTAAATGATTAAAAATTTTGACATCTTGTAACTTATAGTATATTTGTTTTACAATTTTCTCACTAAATTAAAATAAAAAGTGTCATACGATAACAACAACAACGAACGTAACAATGAAATTTTTTTCACACAACGCTTAAAAGCCGGAAAAAGAAGAACTTATTTTTTTGATGTTCGCTCTACAAAAGGAAACGATTATTTTATTACTTTAACAGAAAGTAAAAAAAGATTTGATGACAATGGTTATGAAAGACACAAAATATATATTTATAAAGAAGATTTTAATAAGTTTCACAAAGCATTAGGCGAAGCAATCAATCATGTAAAAACAGAATTATTACCTGATTTTGATTTTGATGCTTTCAATCATGAATATCCTGAAGGCGAAGAAAATGAAAACTATGTTCCTACATTTTCTCAAAATTCAGCTTCTGATGTAAACCCTACTGCTTCTGAGTCTGTTATTCCAAATAATTTGGATATCGAAGTAGATAAATGGTAATTATTTTATAATCATATTCAATCCTGATTAGATTTCTAATCAGGATTTTTTTTAGTGGTTTAGTAAACATACTTTTGCAACCTATTTCATCTTTTATAAGATAGAAAAAATAAATATTTAGAATGAAAAACATAAGAAACTTTTGCATTATTGCACATATTGATCATGGTAAGAGTACCCTCGCCGACAGATTATTAGAGTTTACCCATACAATTGGCGAACGAGATATGCAAAACCAAGTATTGGATGATATGGATTTGGAACGTGAAAAAGGGATTACGATTAAAAGCCATGCCATTCAAATTAATTATCCTTACAAAGGAGAAGAATATGTTTTTAATTTAATTGATACGCCAGGGCATGTTGACTTTAGTTATGAAGTAAGTCGTGCATTAGCAGCCTGCGAAGGTGCTTTATTGTTGGTAGATGCTTCACAAGGCATTCAAGCACAAACAATATCTAACTTATATTTAGCCGTAGAAAATAATTTAGAAATCATTCCAGTTATCAATAAAATCGACATGGAAGGTGCTATGATACCTGAAGTTAAAGATCAAATAATTGAATTAATTGGTTGCAAAGAAGAAGATATTTTATTAGCTTCGGGTAAAAGTGGGATTGGTATTGAAGGCATATTAGCTGCAATCATCGAACGCATTCCTGCCCCAAAAGGAGATGTAACAGCTCCTTTACAAGCATTAATTTTCGACAGTGTATTTAATAGCTTCAGAGGGATTATCGTATATTATCGTGTATTTAATGGCATTATCAAAAAAGGGGATAAAATTAAATTTAGCAATACAGGTATAGAATATGAAGCGGATGAAGTAGGTATTTTAAAACTGGGCATGGAAGCCAAAAAAGAAGTTAGAGCTGGTGATGTGGGCTATATTATAACTGGTATAAAAGTAGCGAAGGAAGTTAAGGTAGGTGATACGATCACTACTACAACCAATCCTTGCTTAGAAAATATCCATGGTTTTGAAGACGTGAAGCCAATGGTTTTTGCTGGTATTTATCCTGTAGAAACAGACCAGTTTGAGGAGCTCCGCAGTTGTATGGAAAAATTGCAATTAAATGATGCTTCCTTGACGTTCGAATTGGAAACCTCACAAGCTTTAGGTTTTGGTTTTCGTTGTGGTT
>CANGUS010000123.1 GCA_947457085.1 Bacteroidota bacterium | reverse complement strand
CAGCATTATTTGCTTTACAAAAACTTTCGGCAACAATAATAGGTTTATAAAAAATGATTAAATCTTTAATAGATTTTAAAATTTCTTTATCGAAGCCTTCTGTATCAATTTTGATAAAAGACAATTTTGCCAACCATACCTTGTAATTCTCATCTAAAAAATTTTTAAGATTAACACCTTTTATTTTTTGAGGATATATGAATTTTCCGTGTTTACTTTTAGTGGTTAAAGAAATACCACCATTACAGAACGAAGCTTCTGAAGAAATATAATAAAACTCCTCTTCTTTCTGGGAAATAGCAAAATTTATAGGTACTATATTTGTTTTATCTTTATTTAAAGAAGTATTTTTTTTTTAATATTTTAAAAACATAAGGGTTTGGGTCAAATCCTATTGCTAAACCTTGAGCACCTGAACAAAGTGACATAGGAACAGTAGTATCACCAATATGAGCACCAATGTCAATAATTAAATCCCCAGGTTTAATAAATTGATTAAAAAACTCAATCATGTTTTCATCTAAAGGAATTGGGCTTTGAAATGGATTAGACCAATTTGCAAATTCAACTTCACCAATATTTTTTATATTATATGTTGAAATTATTGAAGGATATTCTTTTGTAAAACGTCTTGCTATTTTCCTTTTAAATGAGTCTTTTAAGTATTTAATCATTTTTTATTACGTTTATTTCACACTACAACCATTTACAGCCTCTTCACTCGGATTCACAAATATCAATTTGCCTTCCGCATTTTCAGCCATTAAAATCATACCATTGCTTTCTATTCCCCTCATTTTTCTTGGTGCTAAATTAGCCACTAATGTAACTTGTTTACCAATGACTTCTTCTGGCGAATAGTGTGCTGCAATACCACTGACAACGGTTCTTTTTTCAAATCCTAAATCAACAGTCAATTGCAACAATTTATCTGCTTTAGGCACTTTAATTGCTTCTATAATTTTACCTACACGTAAATCTATTTTTTCAAAATCATCGAAAACGATTTCATTTTTAAGTGGAGTTATTTGAGATGCTGCCGTTTCCGTTTTTGCAACCTCTATTACTTGTTGGATTTTATTATTTTCTAACTTGGCTTTTTGAAATGCTATTTCCTCATCTTCCACTTTTCTGAATAATAATTCAGGTGGATTTAATGGATAATTCACTTTCAACAATTCTAAGCTTCCTCCATTTTTCCATTCCAACATTTTATCTACCACTTTCATTAATTTACACATTTTTTTAGCCGTAAACGGTAAAAATGGATTGATGTATATGGCCAAATTCGCACACAATTGTAAACTTAGATGCAATGAATTATCAACTAATAATTGATTTTCTGTATGTTTCCATGGCTCTTTGTCTTGCAAATATTTGTTTCCTTCACGAGCCAAATCAATGACTGTAAACAAGGCTTCTCTGTAACGATATTGCTCAATGCTTTGCTCTAGTTGTTTTTTAGTATTGACAATTTTTTCAAATAAAGCATCGTCTTTGTCATCTTTTGCCTCTAAATGAAAAGCAGGAACTCTTCCTCCACAAAGCTTATGCATTAATACAAAAGCACGATTGACAAAGTTTCCTAAAATTGCCACTAACTCACTGTTGTTTCTATCCTGAAAATCTTTCCAAGTAAAATCATTGTCTTTCGTTTCTGGTGCGTTGGCAATCAATGTATAACGCATTGCATCTTGCATATCTGGAAAATCTTTGACATATTCGTCAACCCAAACCGCCCAATTTCTTGAAGTCGAAACTTTTTCTCCTTCAATATTTAAAAACTCATTAGCTGGCACATTGTCTGGCAACACAAATCCACCATGGGCTTTTAACATGGCAGGAAAAATTATACAATGGAATACGATATTGTCTTTTCCTAAAAAATGAACCAATTTTGTGTCCTCTTGACACCAATAATCTGCCCATTGATTGGTCAATTCTTTTGTTGCAGAAATATATCCAATGGGTGCATCAAACCAAACATAGAGCACTTTTCCTGTAACGCCATCAATGGGCACTTTAACTCCCCAATGGCTATCTCTTGTCATGGCTCTAGGTTGCAAACCATTGTCTAACCAACTTTTGCATTGTCCATATACATTGTTTTTCCATTCTTTATGATCTTCTACGATCCATTGTTTAAGCCATGATTCATAGTTTTGCAATGGTAAATACCAATGAGTTGTTTTCTTTTTTATAGGAATAGAGTCACTTAAAGTACTCTTTGGATGAATTAATTCATCTGGGCTTAATGTACTGCCACATTTTTCGCATTGATCGCCATAGGCATTTTCATTACTGCATTTAGGACAGGTACCAGTAATATATCGATCGGCTAAAAAAGTTTGTTTTTCTTCATCAAAATATTGTTCACTTTCTTTTTCTTCAAACAATCCTTTATCATATAACGTTTTGAAAAAAGCCTGTGATGTTTCATGATGTATTTGATTAGACGTACGTGAAAAAATATCAAATGAAATACCCATTTGTTTCAAACTATCATCAATAATTTGATGGTATTTATCAACGATATCTTGAGGCGTTACCCCTTCTTTCATGGCACGAATGGTAATCGGAACGCCATGTTCATCCGTTCCACAAATAAATTTTACATCTTCACCTTTTGCTCGTAAATAACGTGCATAAATATCGGCAGGTAAAAAATTTCCTGCTAAATGTCCTATGTGTACAGGGCCGTTTGCATAGGGCAAAGCAGCCGTTACTAAATGTCTTTTATACGCTTTCATTCTTTTGTTTTATATTCTTTTACCTACCTATTATGTGTAATAAATACTCTTTTACAGTAGGAATATATTCATTTTCTAATTTCCCAAGTTCTTTTAAAAATCTTTTATTGTCTATAGCGATTACTTAGTTTATAGAAATATGTACAGATCGCTAACACAATTATTCCTGCTAGTAGATCAACCTGTTTTTTATTCAATATGGGATTGTTTTTTGCCTTTAAAATATAAGAAGGCTGTCATGCCTAATCTTATTATTCCAAAAACAATGATAAAATAAGCCATAAAAGGCGATTTATTTGAATTACTCAAAGCAATTAGTCCAACCGCTATCATTGCGGGGCCGGTAATAAATCCTATTTTTTGTGCCCATTTATTTCTTGAACTTGAATTTTCCATTTTTATATGTTCTTAGTTTATATTCGTACAAAAATAAAGTAACAAAATGATTATTCCACCTTATTTGCAAAAAGGAAGTACAATTGGCATTACATGTCCTGCTGGCGCTGTAAATTCTGAGGAAATGCAACCTATGTTTGCTCAATTAGAAGCTTGGGGTTTTAATTTAAAAATTGGAAAAACCATTGGCACTTCATTCAACAAATTTTCTGCAACCGATGCAGATCGATTGGCAGATTTACAATCCATGTTAGATGACGATGCCATAGAGGCAGTTTTTTTCGGACGAGGTGGATATGGGGTTGTTCGCATCCTTGATCAAATTGATTTTACGCAATTCAAACAAAAACCGAAATGGTTGCTGGGTTATAGCGACATTACAGCCTTTCACTCTCACCTAAATAATCAAATGAAAATTTCATCGATTCATGCGCATATGGGTGGTGGTTATAAACCCAATGATTTTGATGCATTGTCTACCCAAAGTATTTTTGATGTCATTACAGGTAAACCCATTCACTACGTAATTCCAGCGCATGTAATGAATCGGGTAGGCGTAGCAAAGGGTGAATTAATAGGTGGTAATTTAGCGCTTTTGTCAGACTTAGTAGGCACTGACAGTGACATTTATACCCAAGGAAAAATTTTGTTCATCGAAGATATTGGAGAATATAAATACAATATCGATAGAATGCTTTGGCAACTATTACGCGCTGGAAAATTAAGTCAATTAGCGGGTTTAATAGTGGGTGGATTTACCGACACACAAGACAATCCGGTGCCTTTTGGAATGACTGAATATGAAATTGTTTGGGAAAAAATAAAAGACTTTTCATTTCCGGTTTGTTTTGACTTTCCTGTTGGTCACCAAGCACGAAATATGGCTTTAAAAGTTGGCATGCATTATCATTTAGCTATAGAAAACAACCAAGTCGTGTTGGAAGAAATAATATAATAGCAATTCGCTAATCCTTGCATGAGGATACTCTAACGATCTTATTTCCTGCAACGATATTGATTACATATTAAAAAAAAGAGTTTCAATTGCTTGAAACTCTCTCTTTTTACTAATCATACTTATTACCAACTTTTCTTTTTGAATTTCGGTTTTGAATCAGATGAGACTCTTCCTGCATAACCCGATTTTCTTTCACCACCTGAGCTTCTTTCAAATGAACTGCTTCTTTCTGCTCTGTCTGAATTGCCACCAAATGATTTTCTATCTGATGAACCACCACCAAAACTTCTTTTTCTGTCTGATGAACCTCCACCATTTCTATCTCCACCAAAAGAACGACGAGAAGCACCAGCACGAGCACCACCATTTGCTTCTGTTCTTTCTATTCTTACTTGACGACCATTGTATTCCACATTGTCAAAACCAGCAATAATGCGATCTGCACTTTGCGAATCGGTTTCAAAGAAAGAGAATACCCCTTGCATGTCAATGTCTTTGATATTGTGTCCTGATACTTTACTGTTTTGGAAAATTAATTCACGCATTGCATCATAACGAAGATTGTCTTTTTTACCTAAGTTAATAAATAAGCGAGTAGCATCTCCATCTACACGATCTCTGCGACTACGACCACTGCCATCACCACCATCTCTGCGACGATCACCACTTCTTTCATTTGAACGACCACCACGAGCTGATTCGTCTACGTTTAAGTCATTGTGATTTGAATCCCCTGTATCTAATTTAGCTAATTCTTTTACTAATATACGTGCTACTAAATCTTCTTTACTCATGGCTAACAAAGGAGCACTCCAATCTTCTTTTATGTTTAAATCGGTTGCTTCGTTGGTATCAAACGTAGTAAAGTCTTCAATGAAATTGTTGATTCTTTTAGAAATAATTTCTTCTCCTTTAGGGATTAAGAATTTTTCAAATTTCATTTGAGCAATCTTTTCAATTTGGTGCATTTTGTAGGCTTCTTTCACATGCAATAAAGCAATTGAAATTCCTTTTTTACCTGCACGAGCTGTACGACCACTTCGGTGGGTATAATTTTCAATATCATCTGGTAAATGATAATGAATTACGTGTGTAATATCATTTACATCAATACCACGCGCTGCAACGTCGGTAGCACAAAGGATTTTAATGGTACGTTTTCTAAACTTACCCATTACTTTATCGCGTTGTTGTTGTGATAAATCGCCATGTAAACAATCCGCATTGTAACCTGCTTTTACCAATGAATCGCTGATGTCTTGAGTTTCTAAACGAGTGGTACAGAAAATAATTCCGAAGAAATCTTCATTGAAATCAATGATTCTTTTCAACGATTGCATTTTATCTCTTGCTGCTACTACTGCATATTGATGGGTGATATCTGAAGAGGTAGAATTCTTTTTACCTGAAGAAACTTCAACGGTTTCTTTCAAATATTTGTTGGCGATGTTGCGGATTTCTCTTGGCATCGTTGCACTAAATAAACCTGTAATTTTTTCCTCAGGGGTATTAGATAAAATAGATTCGATGTCTTCTTGGAAACCCATGTTTAACATCTCATCGGCCTCATCCAACACTACGGTTTGGATTTGCTCTAATTTCACCGCTTTTCTATCAATCATATCCATCAAACGACCTGGAGTGGCTACAATAATATGAGCACCTGCACGCAAGTCTTTAATTTGATTGGTAATGCTGCTACCACCATAAACAGCTACAATTTTCACCCCTTTCATGTGTTTGCTGTAGTTCTTTAAATCGTTGGTGATTTGCATACACAATTCACGCGTTGGAGAAATTACCAAAGCCT
>CANGUS010000122.1 GCA_947457085.1 Bacteroidota bacterium | reverse complement strand
GCTTTAGTATAAGGCACTTCAAGTTCTAATAAATCTGTATTGGAATTTGTATTAGACGATGAAGCTGTACTTTTCTTTTTACATGAATTCAAAATTGTCATTGAAACAACAAACAGGAGTGATAAAATGATTGCTTTTTTCATTATATTGTTTATTTAAAAGTTAAAATTAGTTGTTTAAAATGTTATTTTGTAGTTTTTTATTATTTTTTAGTGATTTCTATAAAACAATGACGATTGAATGTTTATATTTGTTAGAATTTTTGAAATAAATATGAAAAGAATATTTTTAATACTGATTTCTATGTTGGCATTTGATATTTCAAATGCTCAAGAAGTGTATACTATGGGTTATGAAAAGGCAACGATTCAAATAGTTGACCCCAATCTATTTTCATATTTTGAATTGCCGGGCCAGTCTACCCAATGCGGATTATATGATTATAATTCAAAAACTTTTTATACCTGCGATTACAAAACATTTCGTTATATTGATGAAGATTATATAAAATACGAGGGAAATGCTTGTTGTGAGGTAATTGATTTTGATCCAAAAAAATATTATGGTACACTCACTTTAAAAGGCGTAATAGACAGTGTTGAGTGGGATGCTATGGTTATCCATTTCATTACAGACAAAGCAAGATTAACCATTCATGTAGACGAGCGTGAAATTGATGCTTTATACGATCACTTTTACAAAAGAAACGCTTTAGGGAAAGTGAAATTACTACTTCGTTTAAATACGTATGACACTCCCAATGAAAATGTGCTTTCATACAATAAAAACACCGAAATCCTTCCTAAACCATTACGTACTGAAACTAAAATTCTTCGTTGGTAAACTTTATGCCTTCTGTTAAATTATTGGCGATTGAAAGCTCTTGTGACGAAACCAGTGCAAGTATTTTAGTCGATGGGAAAATACTTTCAAATGTAATTTATACCCAAACTATTCATGAGCAATATGGAGGAGTTGTGCCAGAATCAGCCTCCAGGCTTCACATTCGACATATTTTGCCTGTTATTGAAGAGGCTTTTAAACAAAGTGGCGTTTCAAAAAATGAATTAAATGCAGTTGCTTATACGCAATCACCTGGTTTAATCGGGTCACTTTTAGTAGGTGCCGGTTTTGCAAAATCGTTTGCTCAAGCACTCAATATTCCCACAATTGCAGTAAATCACATGCAAGCACATGTATTAGCCAATTTGATCAACGACAAAAAACCGAATTTCCCTTTTTTATGTTTAACGGTTTCGGGAGGACATACTCAAATTGTAAAATGCAAGGCTCCATTAGAAATGGAGATTTTAGGTGAAACTATCGATGATGCTGCTGGTGAAGCCTTTGATAAAGCTGCAAAAATGTTAGGACTTCCTTATCCTGGAGGGCCTTTAATAGACAAATATGCAAAACTAGGAAATCCCAAAGCATATACTTTTGCGAAACCCAATATCCCTAATTTCAATTTTAGTTTTTCAGGTGTAAAAACATCCATACTTTACTTTTTACAAAAAGAAAAAGCGAGCAACCCCGCATTTATTGAAGAAAATTTAAATGATTTATGTGCAAGTATTCAGCATACAATTATTTCTATTTTAATGAAAAAATTAAATGAAGCAGCCAAGCAAACAGGTATCAGAGATATTTGTATTGCGGGTGGTGTGAGCGCAAACTCAGGATTGAGAAATGCCATCGAAGCATATGGTAAAAAATATCGTTGGAATTATTATATTCCTGACTTTCAATATTGTACAGACAATGCAGGGATGATCGCTATAACAGGATATTATAAATTTTTAGCTGGTGAATTTGCCGACAATTTTGAAACGGCTTCTGCCAGAAGTCATTTTTAAACCTTTTTTTTCTTCATTTTACCTTAATTATTACCCTATAAGAAGTATTTATTTCTTTGTATAAATAGCTTGAAGTAATTTCAATTTCTAATTTTTATTAAATGAAAAAAATTATTTTCCTTTTTATTGCTTTAGGTTCTATTTTTTCATCGTTTGCTCAAGTACATGCACATACAGATGATATTAATCCCAACATTACTCCTTTTCATGATGCTACAGAAAGCATAGACGGGGTAAGTTGTTCATTCCTTTTAAAACAAGATGCTTGGAAACAATTTCTTCTAAAATACCCTTCATGGGGTGCTCGATTTAATCGATATACTCAATTGCCGCATCGTGCTTTTGGGACACCTATAACTTTTGCTGGTGGTGGAAATGATGCCGTGGCAAAAGCAAAATTATTTTTACAAAATGAATTAGCAGGTTTTAAAATCCCTTTAGATGAATTGGTTCTTTCAAGAAACAGCAATGATGGCAAGTATATTCATGTAGAATTTAAACAAGTCCACGATGATAAAGAAATTTTATGGAGCAGAGTAATGGTTCGCTTTACTCAAGACTTAAAAATAGCATTATTTGGAATTGATGCACACAGAAATATCAATACACTAAATGTATCTATTTCTTCTCAAGAGGCTATTGCAATGGCTGAAAAAGCTATAAATTCTCCGATAGAAAACTCAACTGTTGAAAACAAATTAAAATTATTCCCGTTTCCCTCCCAAGGTGTTTATGAATTACGTCCTGTTTATTGTGTTACTGTAAACACAAAAGATGATGCAACAACCCCTGGTATTTATTTAACTTATGTAGATGCTATTGACGGAAAAATTTTATATCGTCAAAACCAAGTTCACCATATCGGTTTTAAGGTTACGGGAGACATTTTGCCATTAAACTCATTTAGCACACCAATTAATATGCCCTTAAAAAATTTAAAAGTGGCTTTGGGTGCTACCACTTATTATACTGATACTACTGGTTTAGTCAATGTTACGGGAACAAATCCAGTAAATCCAACTATTTCATTGGCAGGTAAATTTGTAAAAGTAGTTACAGGAAACAATGGAAACACCAATGCTACCTATTCACTTACAGGAGTAAACAACGGTGATAGTATTTTGTTTCCAACCAATATTGCAAATTCTTCATTAAGACATGTAAATTGCTACTACCATGCGAATGAAATACATGATTATATGAAAACAAAATATCCTACGTTTACCACTATGGATAATCCCTTGACAGCTAAAGTTAATCGAACAGATGGCACTTGCAATGCATTTTATAATGGAACTTCTATAAATTTTTATGAAGACAGTTCTGGATGTAATGCACTTTCTGAAGTAGGTGATGTAGTTTACCATGAATATGGCCATGGTATCAATCGTAATTTTTGGCAAGCCAATGGAAGCAGTTTTGATAATGGGGGAATGGGAGAAGGTTACTCTGATGTTTGGGCTATGTGTATTATAAAAAATCCAATAATTGGTGCTGGTTTCTATATCAACCAACCATCAAGTTCAATAAGACAATATAATACAGCTCCCAAGGTATACCCAACTAATATTGTTGGACAAGTACATGCTGATGGTGAAATTATCGCTGGTGCTTGGTGGGATGTTGCTAAAAATTTAGAATTAAATATGCCGCTTTCAAATGCAGTAGATACTATGTCTGATATTTTTGCTAGTTCTCAATATGGATTAGCTACAGGCCCTGACGGAACAGAAGGGCAAGTTTATTATGATATTTTGATTGATGCATTATCCTATGATGATAATGACAATGACATCACTAATGGAACTCCTCATTTTATCGAAATTGTAAAAGCATTTGCTAGACATGGCATTTATTTATTGAGCACAACCGAATTAACGAATAATACTACAGCATTTCATAATGCGAATAATTCAATTCCAATTAATGCAGATGTAATTGCAGATTTTCCTGCTTTATTAGGAGATGTTAAAATGGTTTATAGAGAAAAAGGTTCATCTGTGTTAAGTACAATTATGCTTTCAAAAACTGGCACCAATTATACTGCTTCTTTCCCTGCAGCTACTGAAGGAACTATTTATGAATATTATTATACATTTTCTGATATAATCAGTGCTACTTTTTCTGGAACAAGTCCTGTAAATGCAAATTTTGATATTGTTACCTTACAAAGAAATATTCCTAATTATTTATTAGTAGGTTTTAATAAATTAGTATACAACCAAGATTTTGAAAATCCATTAAGCAGTAGTTTTATCATTGGCAACGTAGCATCCGATAATGCGACTGCAGGTAAATGGGAAGTGGGCAACCCAATTTCATCAGCGATTGGTGGCGTTACAGTACAAACTGGAAAAGATCACACTACAGGCACTGGAAAATGTGCTGTAACTGATAATGCAAGCAGCCCATTAACCTCAGCTACTACCAATGATGTTGATGGTGGCAGAACCTCATTCATCACAGAAGAAATGGATTTAACTGGCTTAACAAAACCGGTTATTTCTTTTTGGAGATGGTATACAAACAGTCAAGGTTTAGAGCCAAGAAAAGATAGATGGAGAGTTTGGTTTTCTTATAATAACAATGGTTCAGGATGGTCTAGTTGGTACAATTTAGAAAGAACAGTTCAACCTGATGTATCTTGGAGACAACAAATTTATTTGCCAAACCTTAGTTATGGAAACAAATGGAGATTAATGTTTACTGCTACAGACACTTCACTTTCCACATTCTTTAATACCAATGCATTGATTGAAGCTGCTGTTGATGATATTCAAGTGTTTGACGTAGGCAATTTCCCTGCTGGAATTAAAGATTTAGGCAATTTATATCTGTCTATCTATCCAAATCCGGCAAATAATGAAATAACGATTACTTCTAATGAAGAGGGAGAAGCACAATTGACTATTTTAAATACTATTGGTCAAGCTGTTTACACTTCAAAATCATATTTAAAAAACAAAAAAACCATTGATTGTTCACAAATAGCCAATGGAATTTACTTTTTAAAACTAGAAATCAATCAAAAAACATCGGTCAAACGAGTGATTATTCAAAAATAGAATTTAAAAAAAAATTTAAAAAAAGCATTTACTAAATAGTAAATGCTTTTTTTGTTGATTAATGGATAATTTAAATTCATTTATTTTCAAAGTAGAACTGAATCTTCTACCTTTGCACACTTAAAACGTATATATTTTTATCATGCATACATTACAAGAAATAGCATCACAAGTTAGAAGAGACATTGTTAGAATGGTACATGGCGTACAAAGTGGACATCCAGGAGGATCTTTAGGGTGCACAGATTACTTGGTAGCGCTTTATTTCAAAATAATGAAGCACAATCCTTCTTTCTCGATGAATGGAAACAATGAGGATTTATTTTTCTTATCGAATGGACATATTTCTCCTTTATTTTACAGTGTTTTAGCAAGAAGTGGTTATTTCCCTGTATCAGAGTTGGCTACATTCCGAAAATTAAATACTCGGTTACAAGGACATCCAGCAACGCATGAACATTTGCCAGGTGTAAGAATTGCCAGCGGTTCCTTAGGGC
This sequence comes from Bacteroidota bacterium, assembly GCA_947457085.1. Taxonomy (GTDB): domain Bacteria; phylum Bacteroidota; class Bacteroidia; order Chitinophagales; family Chitinophagaceae; genus OLB11. The sequence continues at coordinate 529 of CANGUS010000122.1, read as the reverse complement.
AAGGCATGAGCGTGGCTATTGGCGCTGCTCTAACGAAAAAAATGAACAACGATCTTTCTACAGTATTTTCACTTCATGGAGATGGTGAATTACAAGAAGGTCAAAATTGGGAAGCTATTATGTTTGCAGCTCATAACAAAGTTGATAATTATATTGCTTGCATAGATTTTAATGGCCAACAAATTGATGGCTCAACAAATCATGTTTTAAATTTAGGAAATCTACGTGTGAAGTTTGAAGCATTTGGATGGGCCGTTTTAGAAATGGATGGAAATAACATGGACGAAATAGTAAATACCCTTGAAAAAGCAAAAATTATGTTAGGAAATGGCAAGCCAATTTGCATTGTTATGAAAACTGAAATGGGACAAGGAGTTGATTTCATGGTTGGCACACATGAGTGGCATGGCATTGCTCCCAATGATGAGCAATTAGCAAAAGCCTTGGCTCAATTGCCAGAAACCTTGGGTGATTATTAAACAATACATGCTCAATAAAATAAAATATTTATTTATATTATTAATAGGAT
>CANGUS010000121.1 GCA_947457085.1 Bacteroidota bacterium | reverse complement strand
TAACTGAAAACGAGCCTAATTTTCTAAAGAAAAAATACTTGAAAATTTTAACGGATCGATTAAAAATTTATGAAATAGACATTCTTAAAAAGTTTGATTTGTTGTTGCCAATTTCTAGAACAGAAGAAAAATTTTTTTCAGAAAATAAAATAAATGCCAGCTTTTATTTACCTTTTGGTATTGATATAAATAAACCAATATTGAACGATATTGAACAAGATGTGTATTCAATTTATCATATAGGTAGCATGGACTGGGCGCCCAATGTAGAAGGGATCACTTGGTTTTTATCAACTGTTTGGAATGATTTTCAAATGGAATTAAAAGATGTAACATTATTTTTGGCTGGGAAAAATATGCCACAGTCATTAATGAAAAAAGGAAATAAGCAAACTGTAGTATTAGGAGAGATTGAAGATTTTGAAGCATTTAGTATGAGTAAAAATATTATGATTGTCCCTTTATTATCAGGTGCAGGTATTCGCATAAAAGTGCTTGAAGCGATGGCATTGGGCAAAGTGGTAATAGCTACAGAAATTGCTGTTGAAGGCATTGGATTAACACACCAAAAAAATGTATTCATTGCCAATACTCCTGAAGATTTTAAAGAGCAATTGCAATATTGTTTTTCAAATTTGGAGAAAATACAATCGATTGGCGAACATGCTAAACAATTTGTTGAAGCCAATTATCGCAAAGAAAAAATTTATTTAGAAGTCGTAGAACAATTTCAACAATTAGCTAATTAATTTGTGTCAAGAAAAAAAATTGCCATAGTATTATCTCGTTTTCCTTACCCTTTAAATAAAGGAGACAAACTCCGTGCATTTCATCAAATTATTTTTTTAGCTAAGCAAAATGATATTTTTTTATATTGTTTAAGTGATGAAAAAGTACATGAAAATGATTTTAATGAAGTGAAAAAATACTGTGTTTCGGTAGATATTTTTGAATTAAAGAAGACAAGTATTGCTTGGAATTTAATGAATGCATTTTTTAAAAAATGGCCAGCACAAGTCGGTTATTTTTTAAATGCTGATATTCAAAAAAAAATAAAAACATCCATTTTGGAACTCAAGCCAGATGTAGTTTATGGACAATTAGCACGAACTGCATTTTACATAAAAGACTTACCTTTTAAACGGGTTATTGATTTTCAAGATGCATTCTCTACAAACTATATTCGCATAGCAGAAAATTCAATATTTTTTAAAAAACTATTTTATCAACGTGAAAGTAAATTAATGAAATCATTTGAACAAAACATGCTTTCTTGGTTTGATGCATCTACGATTATTTCTGATTTTGATAAAAGTCAAATAGCAAATGAAAATGAAAATTTAGCGGTGGTTTCTAATGGGGTTGATACTCATTATTTTACTCCTACTCCAAAAGAAAAAAAGTATGATTTATTGTTTTGTGGGAATTTATCTTATTTGCCTAATAAAAATGCGGTCATTTTTTTATGTGAAAAAATTATGCCATTATTGATAGATAAAATCCCGACTATAAAAATAAATATAGTTGGCGGAAGTTCTCCTTCAGATTTTAAAAAATACGAATCAAATCACATTCATTTTGCCGGTTGGATTGATGATGTGAGAATTGCCTACAATGAAACGAGAATTTTTGTTGCACCATTGTTTACGGGTGCTGGTTTGCAAAATAAATTGTTAGAAGCCATGAGCATGCAAGTGCCTTGCGTGACTTCATCTGTGACGAACGCTTCGTTGAAAGCAACAGAAAACAAACACGTATTAATTGCGAACAATGAATATGAATTTGTTGAAAAAATAATTCAATTATTGAATGATTTACAATTGCAAAATACCTTTAAAAAAAATGCACGAACCTTTGTTGAAGCATATTATAGTTGGGATAAGGCCAATCGAATATTGGAAGATATTTTATTAAAATAAAAAAAGAGCTATTCGATTGAACAGCTCTTTTTTATATATTAAAAGGATTAGTTTACTAGATGCTTTCTTTGAGTTATATATAAAACTATAAATACAATAGGTAATACAAGTCCAATGAGTTGTTTCCAATCAGAAAAATTTTGAGTGCCTAAAAAAAATCCAGCTGCAATTGGGATAATTTGTCCAGCTATATATATGAGATATCCACTTTGTTTTAATTTGCGCATTAAAATTGCTCCAACTAAACAAAGAATTGTTCCTATTGCAATAATTGTAATCAGAGGAATTAAATTAGCACAAGTTTGTTCCAATACTGCAATTTCATTCGGTTTCATTTTATCTACTATTTCCTCCATTTCTAAAACTTTACATCCAAATGGAAGAAACAATGTTGAAATTACTGCAAATGCACATCCCACAAAAGTTAGAATGGTTAGCACATTCAGCATTTCTGGTAATTTTTTCGGTTGGTCGCTAAGCGATAACATGTCTTGGTTATATTCCATGATTTTTAATTTTTAATCGAATATAAATAATTTATTTTAAAAAAATAAAATAACAATATTACACTCTTGCTGCAATTACCGAAATTTCTACGTTAACACCTCTTGGTAAACCTAAGACACCAACTGTTTCACGAGCAGGAAAATCTTTTGAAAAATACTTTGCATATACTGCATTTACTTCTGCAAATAACTTCATATCGCTCAAAAAGATGGATGTTTTAATTACATGATCAAATGATAAACCAGCTTCCTGTAAAATGGCTTCTAAATTTTTCATTACTTGCGTAGTTTCATTTTCTACAGTATCCATTGTGATGGTATCCGTACCCGGTACCAACGCAATTTGACCAGAAATAAAAAGCATTCCATGTACTTCTACTGCTTGGTTATAAGGACCAATGGGTGCAGGTGCACCATTTGTTGTAATAATCTTTTTCATGTATGTATAAATTTAATGTTACAAATGTAATCAACCACATTGATTTCGATAAATGATTTCATTTACCTTTGCAAAATGCCGTTTAATTTATATATAGATACTTCTGGCCCACAATCCACTATTTTATTGTTTGATGAAAATAATAATATTGCTGTTAGACAAAATCATATTCAAAATGATCACAGTAAGTTTATTCATTCTCACATTGAAGAAGCAATGAACGAATTGAATATTTCATGGAAAGATTTAAATACTGTTTGTGTTTTAAATGGTCCTGGGTCTTATACAGGATTACGTATTTCATTAGCCACTGCCAAAGGAATCGCCTATGCACATTCATTGCCACTTGTGCTAATTAATAAATTAGATTTATTAGCTTCAATTGTTAATTCAATCCATTCATTTGGAGTTCTTATCGAAGCGAGAGAGAAAGAATACTTTTTTGCGTTATTGGATACTCAAAAAAAGTATATCATAGAGCCTTCAATGATTACTGAAGATGATTTACAGATGGTTTGTGCGGGTAAAGAAATTTCTTTATTTACTTCAGAAAATAAAATTGAAACGCAAACATTAGATGTTACGCCACTTTCGTTCTGTGAAAAAAATATAGTCGATTACTGTTTAAATAGGATACAAGAGAAAAATTTCGCTGATTTATTCATATCCGAACCATTTTATATGAAAAATGTCTTCATTAACAAAATAAACAAGTTATAAACATTTATTTTTTAATTATATTTGTATTTTTACATTTCTACCTTATAAAACTGTAATATTCTTGATGTTGTGGTTGGTACATATTTAAAATAAACTATATAAATAATAATTAAATGAGTGAAATTTATACTTCAAACATCATTTCAGTAAATGATAAAAGTGCAGGAATTGGTGCGATAAATTATTTAGAGGTAAAAAAAGCAGCGGCTATTTTAAGAGCGATCAATCATAAATTGCGTCAATCTATTATTAAATTGCTTGAAGAAAAAAGTAATTTAACTGTGACAGAGATATATGTCAAGTTAAGAGTAGAACAGTCTGTTGCTTCTCAACATTTAGCTATTTTACGTCGTGCTGAGTTTGTACAAACTTCTAGAGACGGAAAAAATATTCATTACTCATTAAATACAGCTCGTTTAGCAGAAGTAAATGTATTTGTGAAAGATTTATTACAAAATGTAGACAATTAATTGTTATAATATAATAGGAAAAAGCCTACTTGAACAGTAGGTTTTTTTTATGCCTTTTTTTCGATACTTTTGATGAAAATAATTTAAAAGCAATGAGTAAGATTGAATATTTTCAATTTGAATATTTAAAAATACTTTCCTCCATTGATCCAAATACAAGGCCTGTTTTTGGTAAAATGAATGTACATCAAATGATTGAGCATATGAGCTATGCTTTTCGTCAGGCAAGTGGTTTAATTTCTTTAGCTGCTATCAATGATGAAGAAACCACTCAAAAAATGTTTCAATTTATGATGAGTGATAAACCATTTAGAGACAATACCCCGAATCCTTATTTACCCAAAGAACCGGCTCCGGCAGTATGTCCAACCATACAAGAATCAATTTCAGTTTTAGAAAAAGACATTAAAATTTTTTTTGAAACATTTGAGAATGAACCAGAAAAAAGAATTTTAAATCCATTTTTTGGTAATTTAAATTTTGTAGAATGGACACATTTATTGCACAAACATGCACAACATCATTTAAGACAATTTAATCAACTATAAATATGCATCCAATTGTTAAATTAGTATTAGGAGTCGTCTTGGGACTTGTATTGTCATTTTTTGTAATCACACTTTTTGAAAGCTGGATGAGTCATTCATACCCAATGAATGTAAAAAATCCTGGTAATCAAGAGTATATAGATGCGATGAAAACCATGCCAGTCAATGCATTTTTAATCCTTATAGCAGGATATATGGTAAGTAGTTTTTTTGGTGGATATGTAGCCGCAAGAATTGCTCCTGAGCCTTATAAAATATATGCTTCAGCTACCGTAGGCTTTTTACTATTGTTGGGTGGGTTGATGATTTTTATTACCATTCCACATCCATTATGGGTTGCCGCTACTTCTTGTATTTCCTATATGTTGTTTGCTTTATTAGCAGGGAAAATTGCAAAAAGATAAATCGGTATTCGTTAATAATTTTTCAAACGGTATTGAAATAATAATTTCAATAGGGCAATAGAAATTTTGTAATTATTATAATGAACCACAATAAGAATTAAGAGTATTTTTCTTAAGTTATCAACGGCGAATAAGAAGGATTCTTTTAGCTTTTAGGTTCTGAATTTTTCATCAGTCCAAATCGTTTCAAGATCTTCTTTTCATAATTCCAAAAAAATTTAAATTGACCAAACGGAATGGATACTAATAAAATAATAATTTGGTAGCCAAACAATAAAACCGAGCCTCTTAACAATGCCCGTTGCCATAAAGGGGAATCAGATGTTAATCCTATCCAAGTAGTAATCATTCTTGATATATAAGCAGTGGTTGTGCCCGTAATGGCAAATACACACAATATCAAAAATAGTTGTGTAGCTCCAACTTTCCAGTGTTTTTGTAGTTTTTCAAACATAAATCCTTCAAATTATTTTTCAGGATTTACATCACTCACATCATGAATATGCATTAAAATTTTTGGATCTCTGCCACCCATTACTTTGGTAAATGTTTCAGCACCCTTAACCATTTTCATATAATGACCTTGTGAGATTACACTGTGTCGGCTTACCTTCATAGGGCCTTCAATGGTCCAATCTTTTGTATCTTTTTTGTCGAAACGGCACGTATTACAAATCCAACCTGTTTTGCCATCTTTTGTATTATTTTCAACTTCACCCCATTGATCTTTTCGAGCGGTTACTCTCAATACATCGTCTCCTCTGTACCACAAGGTCACCTCACCACAACATTTATCGCAATTTCTATGAGCTGATACAGGTTTTGTAAACCATACTCTATTTTTAAAACGGAATGTTCTATCAGTTAATGCTCCCACAGGGCAAACATCAATCATATTTCCACTAAAATCATTGTCGATTGCTTTTGAAATTAATGTTGAAATTT
>CANGUS010000120.1 GCA_947457085.1 Bacteroidota bacterium | reverse complement strand
CTGGTTGTTTTAAATGCGAAAATATTTTAGCTCATTTTGACTCCGTCGTTAATATAATCACCCCTGAAATGCAACGACACATTACAAGATGGGCTAATGGTGGTACTTGGGCTGATTGGCAAAGCAACTTAACCTACATGCGAAATCAAATATCAAATCGTTGTTTAGTAGTAAATGGTAAAATTGATACTTGCTATGGCATCAATCCCCAAACTTTAAAATTCAATGTATCTCCTGCAAATGCAGGAAAAATATCGCTCAATGGCAGTATAAAATCCCCTTATGTATGGTCTAAATTAATGGATGCAGATACCATTTACAATTTAAAAGCAATTCCTACCAGTGGATCCTATTGGTCTTTTGATCATTGGGAAAAACAAGAACTAAGCAATTCATTTACACCAAATACAACCACCGATTTAGTTCAATTTAATTTTAAATTAAAAGACTCTGTAATCGCCTTCTTCAAATATTTTAACTACGATTCGGTAGAGGTTACCTTTGATAGAACGCCTATCCCTTCGGGTACGATTACCTTAAATGGTTTTATCATCCCTACTTATCCGAGCACTTATACCTTGGATAGACGTTTTAATTACAATATAATAGCCAATGGTAATCAATATTTTAAATTTACAACATGGACAAAGAATGATGCCAATACAGTTATTTCTCCAGATATGTTTACTAAAAATGCGACATTTAGTTATTTAAATAAAGAAACGATCACGGCAGTATTTGATTCAATCCCAATTCCTCCTCCTCCTCCTCCTTTACCTACCTTAACTGATCCTTCGAGAACAGTATACATTCCAAATGCATTTACACCAAATAAAGATGGGCATAATGACGAATTCAATATAAAAGTTGGCAAGGATATTATAGGAATAGAAATGTCTATTTTCAATCGTTTTGGTAATAAAGTGTACCAAACCAACAATATTAATGCTGGATGGAATGGACAGTACAAAAATAGAGATTGTGAAACAGGAGTTTATCAATATTTGATCCAAGTGAAGTTTAGAGATAATAAAACGGAAATGTTTAAAGGCGATGTTTCTTTGATTCGTTAATCTATTATTTATAGATTCACTGAAGCTTCATTCAAAGCCATTAAAATAAATTATATTTGTAATAATTATATTAATTCTATATGAAATATATCCTTTTTTCAATGGCAACAGCACTTACTATTTTTAGTGTAAGTTGCAAAAACAATTCTGTTGAAGCATTATCAAATGGTTCAATTTGTGATACATCCGCTGTAAAATATTCTACAACTATTAAGTCAATGATGAACAATCATTGTACCAATTGCCATGGAGGAGCAAGTCCTTCTGCTGGACTTAGATTAGAAAACTACAATGATTTAGTTCTGAGGGGGCAAGCTTCACTGCAACGAATGAAAAGCAGTTCGAACCCTATGCCGCCTTCTGGTAAAATAGACGATTGTAATATCAACAAATTGGCTACTTGGATAAATCAAGGGTCGCTAAATAATTAATAAATTAAAACATGAATAAACTATTTAAAGCATTAAGGGGTTACAATCATTTTGTTTTAGCAATTTTATTTACAGTCTTCATTGTATTGCCAACAGGAGGAGTTTTTTTCGCTTGGAAATTCATCAACAAATCAACTGAAGATTTTGCTGACAAAAAAGCAAGTCAAACATTTTCTTTCCAGCAAATAATTGATAAAACACTAACTGACACTGCATCTCTAAATAAATTGAAAGACGTATTAGTAGCAGTCAATGGTCAAATAAAAAAAATTACAAAAGATGAAAAATCAGTAACAATTGAACTAGGCGACACTACGTCAATGTCTAGCATCACTTGTCAATTTGACAACAGGCATTTAAACGAATTAACATCTTTAAATGAAGGAAGTCAAATTTCGGTGAAAGGAAATATTACAGGTTTCTCAATCGACACAGAGTTAGGATTAGGAAATACCATAGAAATGAAATCTTGCACACTCAATAAATAATTAAAAAAATACACACATGAAAAAGCTATTATTTTCGTTCATTCTTTTAGCCTCACTGCAAACACAAGCACAAAAATACTTTACAAAAACAGGCACGATTATTTTCAATTCAAAATCCCCTGTTGAAAAAATCGAAGGGGTTAACAAAGCTACCGCTTGCTTATTAGACACTAGAACTGGAGCCATTGATTTCATAGTTCAAATAAAAAGTTTTGTATTCGACAAACAATTAATGCAGGAACATTTTAATGAAAACTATTTAGAAAGCGATAAATTTCCCAAAGCAAATTTTAAAGGTGTTATTACAAACCATACTGCTATTAATTTCACAAAAGATGGGGATTATAATGCAGAAGTTACAGGAAAAATGACCCTGCATGGGGTAACTAAAGATGTAAAATTTACAGGGAAAATTTCAATAAAAAGTGGTAAAGTTACCATTACCTCTACGCAAATGTTATTATTACAAGATTATAAAATTTCGATACCGAATGCTGTAAAAGATAAAATATCTAAAGATGTGAAAGTCACTGTAAATACCACTTTAGAATTAATGAAATAAAAAAATAAAAAAGCTTCTGTAATTAATTATGGAAGCTTTTTTTATAAAAAATAGTAAAATAGATATGAATAAATTGATAAAACCATTTTTAATTGCAATAGTAAGTTTATCTTCTATCAACTCATTTGCACAAGACAATAAGGACGATTTAGAAAAATTGCTAGGCGAAGAACAACCTAAAAAAGAATATGTAAAAAATGCTTTCAAATCAAATCGAGTAATACAAGGGCACTCCATGGAAATGACTGGAAAAGGTGTTTTAGATTTCAGAATTTTACATCGATTTGGTGAAATAAAAGGAGGATGGAGAGAAATGTTTGGATTAGATCAAGCATCCATGCGTATGGGTTTTGATTATGGTGTAAATAAAGATTTAACCATAGGAATAGGCCGCAGCACATTTAATAAAGAAGTAGATGGATATGTAAAATACAGAATCATTCAACAAAGCAAAGGCGTAAAATCATTTCCAATATCTATATTGTGGATTTCAGGAGCAACAATGCAATCCTTAAAAGCTACTTCGACTAATTATTTGTCTGATTTTTCAAATCGCTTAGGGTACTATCATCAAATGATTGTAGGTCGTAAAATGGGGGACAAATTTACATTACAATTATCGCCTACATTAGTGCATAGAAATATTGTAGCCACTACAAGTGACAATAACAACATGCTGGCTATTGGAATTGGAGCAAGAGCTAAATTAACCAATCGCATGGCATTGATCTTAGACACCTACCCAATCGTATATGGGGCGAGAGAAGCTTATAATTATTTTCCTTTGTCTTTAGGTGTTGATATTGAAACTGGTGGACATGTTTTCCAACTTCATATCACTAACTCTAAAGGGATGAACGAGAAAGCATTTATTGGGGAAACAACACAAAATTGGGGTAAAGGACAAATTCAAATTGGGTTTAATTTATCTAGGGTTTTCACAATAGTAAAAAACACAGATACTAGTTGGTAAAATATCTTATCTCAAATAGTAAAAACGACTTATTTACAACAGAATAAGTCGTTTTTTTTATATAGTTTTGTAAAACTTTTTAATACCCAAAAAATGAATAGACCCATTAGAGTGCTTGTAGCCAAAGTAGGATTAGACGGACACGACAGAGGAGCTAAAGTGATAGCTCAAGCATTGAAAGATGCAGGAATGGAAGTCATTTATACTGGTTTACGGCAAACACCCGAAATGGTTGTTGCTACAGCATTGCAAGAGGATGTAGATGCCATAGGCGTGAGTATTTTATCAGGAGCACACAATACTGTTTTTCCTGCAATTCAAAAATTATTGAATGAAAAAGACTTGTCACATATTCTTCTCACGGGAGGTGGAATAATTCCAGAAGATGATATTTTAGAATTGAATAAAATGGGTGTTGGTACTTTATTTAGCCCTGGTACTCATACCACCGAAATAGCTAATTATATCAAAGACGAGGTATCAAAAAGACAATCATAAAATAATAAATTACAAGATGGAATTCAATACATTACTTTTTAGTATAGACAATGGGATCGCTACTGTTATCATTAATAGACCTGATAAAATGAATGCTTTAAATAAAGACGTGATTGCAGACTTGAGCCGCGCTTTTGATGAAGTATATTCAAATAAAGAAATTAAAAGCGTAATCCTTACAGGGGCTGGACAAAAGGCTTTCGTTGCAGGTGCTGATATTACGGAATTTATAGATTTAGACCAAACAGGTGGTACTCAAATAGCAAGAGTTGGGCAAGACAATGTGTTTAATAAAATAGAAAACTGTCCTAAACCTGTAATTGCAGCAGTAAATGGTTTTGCACTAGGAGGTGGTTGTGAATTAGCAATGTGTTGTCATTTTAGAGTGGCTAGTGAAAATGCAAAATTTGGACAACCAGAAGTTAACTTAGGTTTAATACCGGGATATGGTGGCACGCAGCGTTTAACTCAATTAGTAGGGAAAGGCAGAGCTATGGAATTGTGCATGACTGCTCAAGTTGCAAATGCCAATGAGGCACTCACAATGGGCTTAGTAAATCATGTTACAACATTAGAATCTTTAATAGATAAAGCAAAAGAAATACTGTCTATTATTAACACAAAATCACCGATGGCCTTGAGCAAAGTGATTGCTTGCATTAACAAAACAGGTTCAACTGATGGTTTTGAAACAGAAATCAAGCAATTTGGAGAATGCTTCGGAACTCCAGAAATGAAAGAAGGAGTAAGCGCATTTTTAGAAAAAAGAAAAGCAAATTTTGGATAATCATTCAAATTATAAAAAAAAAGAGTGCTTAACAAGCACTCTTTTTTTATTTTATAACGAAAATAAATTCATACTTGATTCTTTTTTATTTCATTTACATGTGATGGTTTCATGAAAGCAATGTTGATTAAATTATACAAAAACAATTTGTAATGATTCTTACCTTAAAACACCTTGTACCTTTTGAATATTGGTATCAGCAGGATTGAGTTGAAAGGCTTTTGTCCATGCTTTTTTAGCGGTTGTATAGTCTTGTGAATTGTAAGAGAAACCTCCTAAATCATACCAATAGCGAGCATTGTTTGGATTGCATTCAACTGCTTTTTGAAGATACTCCTTCCCTTCTGCCCATTGTTGCTTAGCGCCCAAATTATACCCCTTAGTATAATAGGTATCTGCTAATAAATTGTAATATAATTCTTTTTGTGGGTGATGAGGATAAATTATAAATGCTACATCCCAATGTACTTTAGCACTGTCAAATTGATTGTTTTTGGCAAAAGCTAACCCAATATTTAAATGACCATTTACAAATGCTGGATGCAATTGAAGGGCTTTATTTCCATAGAAAATAGATTTTTCAATGAATTTTTTTTCATTGCCTTTATTGATGGGCAGTTCTGACAAATCTAAGTTTCTTGAGGATGCATTTCCATTTAATGCAGTACTGTTCGGATTAATTAGTACATCTGTGAGGGCTAGTGTAATGTCATTTTTCCAAGCATGGTTTCGGTCAATCGTTTTAAAAGAATAGAGTGCCAAAATAGGCAATACAAGAAGAATAGAAAAATTGGGTTTGTTAATTTTTTGTGCTAACCAATAAATTGCATAGCCTAGTAACATACAAAAACCTAAAGAAGAATGAAATACCAACCGTTCTCCCATAGTAGCGCCTACATTGAAAATAAAATTAGAGACTAAGGCAAGATTAAAAAGATAAAATGCAATAGAAAATGTTAACCAATTTTTTTTACGGAGAGAAATAAAACCAACAATAGTCATTGCTATAACGATTAAAATACTTACCCAAACTAATGGATCTGATAATTCTTTATAAGGAATCGAATTATAACCATAATCAGAACAAAGTGACAATGGCAACACCAATAGACCTAAATATTTTAACAGCATGAAAATTTT
>CANGUS010000119.1 GCA_947457085.1 Bacteroidota bacterium | reverse complement strand
TAGGAAAAGATATAAGTTATAGGTATTAATGCATTTTATCACCTCCCTTTATCCCTCCTCAAGGAGGGAAAATCAAAGTCAGTTTAGAATAATCATTTAATTTTCGAATTTGCACAACTTGTTGCGATGAAACTTTTAGGGTGGATCTTAATGCTATTATTTGTAAACCAAGTAATAGCACAAAACGACACAACAAATTATAGCGTTTCCTGTCATTGTATTAGGAACTTAACACCATCGGGTGTAATGATTAGTCATGTGCATCCAAAGTCAGAATGGATGGTGAGTTATCGTTTTACCCAAATGAATATGGGAAAACCAACTAGTACATTATCAGATACTTACAATCAATATTTGATGTACACGCCATCTATGCGAATGAATATGCATATGCTGATGGCGATGGTAGGTATTACAAATCGATTGACAGTAATGGGTATGTTTCATTATATGCAAAATAGCATGCCGATGGAGATGATGACAACACATGATCACGATCATTCTCATGCAGATGGACACTCGTCTATGGACATGCATACGGATGGATTAGGAGACACAAAACTTTTTGCGATGTATGGGTTGGTTAAAACAGATAACCAGCAATTACTTGTTTCCAATGGGGTAAGTATACCAACTGGTAATTTCTCTGTTGAGGGAAGCTCTTCAGACATGTTATACGAAGGAAAACGTTATCCCTATATGATGCAATTGGGTTCTGGTTCATTGGAATACCTGCCAAACATCACCTATGTTTACCAAAAAGAAGACGTAGCATTGAGTTACCAAACAGCTGGAGTAATTCGTTTGAATAACAATACAAAAGGATATCGCCTTGGTAATGAATGGCACAACACTGCTTGGATAGGTTATAGTTGGTGGGATAATTTTGGGTCAACACTTCGTTTAGAAGGAACGCTATCCGAAAAAATACATGGACAAGATCAACAAGTTTATACATACAACGAGTTAGGAGCCAATCCTGCAAATTATGGAGGAACCCGTCTATCTGCTTTTTTGGGCACGTCGTATGAGCTAGAACTAGGATCGTTAACAAATTGTAGAATTGCCCTAGAATATGGAATGCCATTTTATCAAAAATTAAATGGAATTCAAAACAAGGCAGCATCTACTTGGAATGCATCATTAAACTTTTCATTTTAACTACTATGAGAATTTCAATTTTGCTATTTACGCTTTTATTGGTGGTTGTTTCTTGCAAAAAAGAGGAAATTGTAACTAATACTCCAACTACTGATAATACTCCAAAAGGACGTTTGGTTTTTCACCTACATACTTACATTGGAGATTCTGAAGTAGATGGATATGATATAGATATGACTACTCCTGAGGGTAGAAAAATCTCATTGAATAGAGCGCAGTTTTATATAACAAATGTTCAATTAGTAAAATTAGATGGAAGTATTTACAATGTTCCAAGCAAAGGAGCATTAAAAGTATTCGAATCGGAAAGTGTGGTGATCGGCGATGTGAATGTAGGTAACTACAAATCCATACGTTTTAAAGTAGGATTGATTCCAGAATCAAATTTGCTACTACCAACTGCAGAAGGGTATTCAAATTTGCTAAATCAATCAGAAATGTGGTTTAATAATACTGCCAAAGCAAACGAATATGTGTTTTTGAATTTTGCTGGAAAAATCGATACAACCAAAGCGATGAATGGGGAAACTATTCCCTTTGAATACAAAATTGGTGGGAATGATAACTTAGTTACGATCGAAATGCCAGAACAAGTATTGACAATTTTAGAAGGTCAAATTAGGTATGGACATATGATCATTGACTACAGTAAATTCTTTACAAACATTGATTTAACCAAAAACGAAAACCTTTCGATTCAAAGTTTAGATGATAACAAAAAAAACATCGTAACAACCCTAAAAACGAACATTGCTTCGATGTTCAAATACGAAAATTAAAAATGAAAAAAGCACTTTTCATAGTTTCTGTTTCTCTCGCCTTTGTAGCTTGTAAAAAAGGTACTACCGAAGTGGTGTGTAACCCACCCGCAACTGTATCTTTTAAAAATGACATTCAACCCATATTCAATGCAAATTGCAATACATCGGGTTGTCACTCAGGAAACAAACCTGCGGGAAATTTAAAACTTGAAAGTGCAAATGCTTATGCTAATTTAATGGACTCTAAAAGTGGATATATCGACCTTTTACATCCAGAAAATAGCATTTTGTATGTTTCCATGACTTCAAAGACAAATCCAATGCCACCATCTGGAAAATTAGATGAATGTGTAACTGGATTAATATTGAGATGGATACAGCAAGGAGCGAAAAACAATTAGATTTCAAATTGTAACGCTTAAAAACTCGACAAGTTCAGCCCGACGTGCAGGTCAAAGACTGAACATTATCGAATTTAAGGGACAAAATCCCATTTATGAATTATAAATTTAAAAACAATGAAAAGATTAATAACAAAATTATCACTTACAATTTTAATCACGTTTATTACGAATTGTTCATTTGCCCATTTTGGGTCGAAAGGACCTTTTGGTATTGGAAAAGTTACTTGTTCTGTATCAAAAAAAGATACAATTTACCTTGGAACAGCAGAAGGAGGAGTTTACGTTGCTACGCGTAAATACGATGCTACTTTGAAAGACTCCGTGGTTACATCATGGTCCGCAAGGCCAGTTGGATTAAAGAGTGGTAAAATTGTTTCTTTAGCACATACAGGAAAATATGTAATCGCTGCAACTTCAGATAGTGGAATATTTCGCTTTTCAGGTTATGTTGGTACTGATCGTTATTGGATAAAGATTAACAAAGGACTAACGGAACTTGCAATAACTTCTGTAGTTGCTTTAGATGCAAATACTTTACTAGCAGGTACCAAAAGTGGTAAATTATTTAAATCAACTAATTTAGGAGACAATTGGACTGAAGTAAGTAGCTTACCTTTTGCTGGTTCAAAGATAGTGAAAATTGAATTTTCACCTTCAAGATTGTTTTTATTGACAGAATCAAAAGGGGTGTTCTATTCTGAAAATAATGGAACAACATGGACATCATTCAATGATTCAAAAACGTTAAACATTATAGGAGGGAACTCTATGTCTTATAATAGCAACCTAAATAAATTGATGGTTTCTAATGCTAACGGTTTATTTGAAGTAAATGATGTAAATACGACTACTTCGCCAACCTACTCTACTGTAAACGTTGGGATAAAAATTAACCAAATTATAGCGAATAATGCAAACTGGATATATATTTCAGATAGTCAAATAGCAATTTCTGGTCAAAATTATCTGACAGGAGAATGGAATTCTATAAATCTAAATATACCCTCTTCACTAAAATTTAATCACTTTATCCCATCAGGAAAAAATGGATATTTATGCACTGATAATGATTTTATTTACAGGTTTGATGGAGGAACAACTTGGACAATAATAAAAACAGGATTAAACAATGTTAAGACAAATTCTTTTGCTTCTAATGGAAGTAATTTAATCTATGTTGCAACAGAAAGAGGTGTTTTTCTTACAACAGATTTAGCTACATCTTACAAAACTGCCAACAAAGGTTTAACGGATAGTTTGCATGTAAATGACCTTACAATTTTTGGTTCAAAAGTATTTGCTGTAACTGAAAATGCAGGTGTTTTTGTAAGTGCTGATTCTGGTAAAGTATGGACACCATTAAACAAAGGATTAGTGAATATGGCGATCGAAAAAGCGTTTGCTTCAAAAGGTTTTGTATATGTAATTTGTAATACTGGAAATGTATATGAATCAAACGGAACTACTGATTGGAAATTGATACAAGCTGGTTTACCAAACGGTTGTGAACCAGTATCATTAGCGTTTTTAGATGGAAAAGTATACTTAGCTGCTCATGGACAAGGTGCATTTGTTAAAACAGAAGGAAGTGGTGAATGGATGAACATTAATAAAAATCTTCCAACAGATCACTTAACAAGTGTTACAGCATTAGGAACAAATGTGTATGTTGGTGCTCACCACGGAGGAGTATTTGTATCTGACATTAACAACATCGATTGGAAAGCGACTGCTAAAACATCAATTGACCATACAGTGATGTTAGGTTTAGATGGTGATGCAATCCAAGCTTTAGGAAATTACGGAGGATATGTATTTGCTTCTTATAGAGGTGGTTTGTTAGCTACGTCTGATGAAGGTAAAACATGGATGAGAGGAGGAAATCAATTCAACTTACCTAGTTTTACCGATGTAAATAAAATCGGTTTTGCTGGAGAAAGAGTTTTCGTAACAACTGAAAATAATTGTATTTATTCAAATTCATTATCAGAAGTTCCTTTAAATGTTGCTTTTGTATCAGTTAAAAAAGCTACTTGTGGAAACAAAGAAGGAGAATTAAGTATTGCATTTACTGGAGGTACAGCACCATATAAATTCAAATGGAATACAGGTGAAACTTCAAGTACAATCTTAACAAACCTTTCAATAGGTACATATACAGTTGAAATCACTGATAATGTTGGAACAATTGCTAAAGATAGCATCACCTTAACAAAAGAGGCTTGTGCTGATATCAAAGAGTTAGCATCTAAAAATCTTGCGATCTATCCTAATCCAACAAAAGGAAACTTCACAATTCACGCACCATCTAACATTCAAACAATTGTAATGTTCAACGAATTAGGAATGAAAGTGAGAGAATTTAATACTATTCAGTCAGAAACTTTTGAAGTAAAAACTGAATTAGAAAAAGGAGTTTACTTCATTCATGTTACTAGTGACCTTGGTACACATGTTGAGAAGTTAATCTTAGAGTAAAATTCATCTTAATAAGCTGAAAATGTAATATAAACTCAGTCTTGAATAAAATCATGGCTGAGTTTATAATTTAAATTAGCTGAAAATAAATACTCTATGAATTAAGTTTCTGGATTTTTCGAAAATATAAAATAAAAAATGTTTAACTAATAAATACGCATATATCCTTACATCTATTTGATAGCTAGATAATTTCACTTATTAAGATTTTTAAAAACAAGTTTTTCATAGTATTTTTGGACTCAAATTAATCAAAAATGATGAAAAAATTACTTGTTTTATCTTTCTTATTTATAAGTTGTTACTACTTCTCTCAAGATGGTGGAAATTATTTCATTAAAAACTTTGACCAAAAAGTTTCTGGATTAAATGGTCAGGCGTGGACTGGAATCGAAGACAATAATGGCGTTTTATATTTTGCTTCAGGTACGAAAGTTTCTATGTATGATGGAAGAAACTGGACATCTGTTCAATTAACAAATCAAGCTCCTCCATTGTCTTTTTGTAAAAATGAAAAAGGAATCATTTTCGTTGGAGCTGTTGGTGAATTTGGATACCTAAGACCTAATAAACAAGGATTGATTGAATATGTATCTCTAAAGAATAAAGCTCCTAAAGATAAAAGAGATTTCCAAAATATTTGGACTTGCGTAAGTAATGACGGATTTGTCTACTTTGCCACAGACAATGGTATTTTTTCCTGGAATGGGAAAGAAGTAAAATATATCAATAAACCGGTTTTTATGACCTTAAATAAAATCGGTAATCAAGTTGTATTTTGTTCTCCCAAAGAAGGGTTGATGGAAATTGATAAAGGTATAGTAAAACCTATGAAAAATGGGAAAGCTTTTATCAATACGCCTGTTGTAGGTGGAGTTAAAATATCAAAAGACGAAATCTTATTTTTAACTGGGAAAGACCCCGTAATGATTTACAACATCAATTCAGGTGAAATCAACAAAACTCAAAATCAAATACTTTCTTTTAATAATTTTCTTCTTCAAGCCTATGTATATAGTGTAGATAAAACCGTTAATAACAAAATTATCATCGGAACTATATACCAAGGTGCGCTTATTTTCGATTTGAATGGTGCGTTACTTGGTCAAGTGAATACAAAGACAGGGCTTTTAAATAATGCTGTAAATAAAGTATTTAACGACCGTATGGGTAATACTTGGTTGTGTACTGATAAAGGTGTAGCCCGTGTA
>CANGUS010000118.1 GCA_947457085.1 Bacteroidota bacterium | reverse complement strand
TCTCTATCGCCATGAATATAGATATGAAAATTTTTATCTAATTTGATAACACTTTTAAAAACCTTTTCTTGTTTTTTAAGTGCTTGACTTGAAATTTCAAAATGATCTTCAATTTCAATTCTATTTTCTAATTTATAACGTTCGTCAAATCTGCTAAATGATTGAATAATATTTTCTTGCTGCAATACTTCTTGCTCAAACTCTTCTTTGTCGAATATGTCATGTGTTTTAAAAAAATCCACTGAGCGTTTTAAAATCTCAATTTGATCTTTTTTTGTAGTCTCAAATTCAGTTGGAAATTGCTCGGTTACAAATTCTTTTGTGAGCGTTAAAAAATGATTGGTACTATTGATATGGTCGTTTCTTAATTTAATTTTCAAAAATTCATTTTGCCAATAATCAGTTTCAATTTTTGCATTGTCTATCACTAAAACGGTATATGGTTTGTCTGTAAAAAGCACTAAACATGCCTTGTCTAAACGTTTTGTTCCAATCCCTTTTCTAAAATTGATAGCAATATCATTGACATCCGTTTCAATAAAATTTTCTTTATTTTCTATTTTGTAAATACCGATTGCATTGTAGTTTTTATCTTTAAAAATTACATTATTATATTGTAGAATGAATAAGTCGCCATCTTTAATATTAGGATGTTTCGATACCGAAAATAAATGGGTTGCGATGTCTTTTGTACCTTCTACAAATTGATTATTTTCTAAAATGGATTCACAAAATTTGTATAAAGGATTGAGTTCAATATTTATTTCATGGTGAAATTCATAGGTAGAAAAAGCATTTAAAAATGGTTTTAAAAATATTTTTTTCAGCGTATTTTCATCCTCTTCATATTCTATATCAATCTTTGCATTGCTGGTATTAGCGTCTTTTTCATCTAATTTTATTTTATGAAAAATGAGATTTTGAATATTTACTTCTTCTATATTAATCATTTTCTATTACTATAATTATTTATGTATTCCAAAGGGTAATGCATTCTTTCGCTTCTTTTACATCATGCACCCTTAAAATGTTGGCTCCATTTTGCAATGCGATCATGTGCAATGCGGTTGTGCCATTCAGTGCATTTTCTGGAGTTGTGTTTAATGTTTTATATATCATACTTTTACGAGAGATTCCTACAAGGGTAGGAGCGTTCAATTGCTGAAAGATTGCCAAGTTTTTAAGCAACTCAAAATTATTCGCTGTTGTTTTTCCAAAACCAAACCCTACATCACTGATCACATCCATTACATTTTTACTTTTTAATAGTTGAATTTTATTATGTAAAAATTGGTATACCTCATTGCTTACATTTTCGTAAGTTGGATTTTGTTGCATGGTTTGAGGAGTTCCTTGCATGTGCATACAAATATAGGGAGTTTGGTATTTTGCAGCTACATCCATTATTTCTATATCTAATTCGGCGCCACTGATGTCATTGATAATATCTACACCTGCTTTGATGCATGCCTCTGCTACATGGCTTCTGTAGGTATCAATTGATAAAAAACAAGTAGGGATTTCTTTTTTTATCGCTACAATAACAGGTAAAACTCTGTCTATTTCTTCTTCTTCTGTAATGAATGCAGCACCTGGTCTAGAGCTCATGCCACCTATGTCTAATATAGTTGCACCATCATCCATCATTTGTTTAGCATTGGCTACTAATTCATCAACAGAACTGTTTTTCCCTTTATTATAAAATGAGTCTGGTGTTGCGTTTATTATACCCATAATGATGGGTGAAGAAATAGTGAGTAATCTTTGGTTGCAATTAAGCGTATAAAGTTTATTTTTGACCATTGAAACACGAAGTTATTAAAATGAACAATACAGAACAACAATACCTCAATATAGTAAATGCTTGTAAAGAAGTTTTTGTGAAGAAAAATAATGATTATGGCACGAGTTGGAGAGTGTTGCGTCCTATTTCAATTGTTGATCAAATATATATAAAAGCACAACGCATCAGAACCATTCAATCATTAGGAAAACAAAAAATCGAGGATGATATTTTGGGTGAATGGAAAGCTATTATTAATTACGGACTGATTGCATTAATTCAAGAAGAGCTGAATGACAGTGAAAATTGGGAGTTGCCAACTGAAAGAGCATTAGCATTATATGATAAGCACATGCAAGAAACCTTTGAACTCATGCGTAATAAAAACCATGATTATGGGGAGGCATGGAGAAATATGAGTCAAGAATCGTTTGCCGATTTAATTCTAACTAAAATTTTGCGTTTAAAACAAATTATTGCCAACGATGGGAAAACAGAAATCTCAGAAGGTATGGATTCTAATTTCAGAGATATTATAAACTATGCTGTTTTTGCTTTGATATTAAGTTAACAAACTATAAAATTTCTTCAATTAAATGCGTAATCCCATTTACGTCAACAGTATCTTTTATTTTTTTACCCATTAATTTTTCCCCTAAAGGTGATTTAGTAGAAATTCCGATGATTGTTTTGCCATCAATCACTATCTTAGGTAAAGCAACTGATATGAAAAAATACCCTTTAGAGGTTTTAACTAAACTTCCACTGCAAATGATTTGATGGACTTGTTGATATTCAATTTGAGCATAAATTGTTTTATTGTCTATTGCATCATATAGGTGTTTGGCTACCTGACTTTGCTCTAATTGTAGCATAGATAATGCTGTTTCATGCTTATCTCCGGCGGTGCTTTTTGTTTCGTTTAATACACTTTCGCTCAATTCGTCCAATTGAAATTGAAATGAATCAATTTGCTGATTTAGTTTCTCTAAAAATGTATGATAAATAGTTTCTTTCCAATTCATTTTTATACAATAGATTTCATTCTTGCCACATATTTACCAATCACATCAAATTCAATATTTACTTTGTCATTTTCATGCACTTGAGAAATGCTTGTATGTTCATATGTATAAGGTATAATCGTCACATCAAAGGTATTTTTTGTTACATTGTAACAAGTTAAACTGGTTCCATCAATGGTTACCGATCCTTTTTCAATAATTAAATGCGCATTGATATCTTCAATTTGAAACGTAAAATTCCAATTGTTTTGTAAATCTGTTCGATTTATGCAAACTGCTAAACCATCTACGTGTCCTTGCACAATATGCCCGTCTAATCTGCCATGGAGTTGCATACAACGTTCTAAATTAATGATATCATTTACGTCCCAGTTGCCCAAAGTTGTTTTGTCAATTGTTTCTTTCACGGCACAAACGGTATGAATGTCGCCATCAATTTTAATAACAGTGAGGCAAATTCCATTGTGTGCCAAGGATTGATCTATTTTTAATTCCGATGAAATCGAGCTTTGAACTGCTAAATAAACGTTTTCATGCTCTTTGTACTTAGAAATAATTTTTCCTGTTGTTTCGATAATTCCTGTAAACATCTTATTTTTTTGTGGCAATTCCTGTATGATATACAATGCCTGTGTCGGTTAAAATTGTGTAACTTAAATGAATGAGGGTATCGTTAATATGTGTAGAATATCCATTTCCAGCAATGGTATCTATAGTTCTACAAAATAACTGACCTTTACTAGTGGTACTATCTAGTTGAAATTTTAGAAAACGATTTGCTTTGGCTTTTAGTGAAAGAGCGTTACAAAAGCCTATAATCAATAATTGGGTTGTGTCAATATCATCAAATTGGATGTCAAAACTATCTTTTCCTACAAGGGTTTCCCTTTCGTTATAAAATGAATCTCTGTAAAAATAGGTTCCATTATATATTTGAGCAGGGAAAATACAAGTTGAATTGTCGGGAATGCCAGGAAAATTCCAATTGTAATTAATTGCGGAAGGAATATTACAATAAGGATTCGTCAGACGTGGGTCTGTAAAGGGATCTGGGTCTTTATATTTTTTACATTGGGTGAAAAAAAACAAAACCAACGACAATAAAATGAGATTGCGCATATTCTTACAAAAATAACGTAGGAATTCTAATAAAATTATTTTTAGAATAAATTTTGATTATTAATAATATAACTATACTTTTGCAATCCAAAATTGTATAAACAAACATGTTAATCATCGATTCAAAAGATTGCGAAAGCATAGACAAGGCGCTTAAAAAGTATAAAAAGAAATTTGAAAAAACGCATACTTTAAAACAATTAAGAAGTCGTCAAACATTTACTAAGAAATCAGTAGTTAGACGTGCTCAAATTTTAAAAGCGGTTTACAAACAAGAAATTATTGCCGGAAAATAAGTTGTATTTTCGTCTGTAAATATCTATTCTACATGTATATTACAGATTTTACAAATTATCTTTCTTCGGAAAAAAGATACTCTATACATACTGTTCAAGCTTACCAACGTGATCTTGAACAGTTTTTCTTTTATATACAGTCAAGCTATGAAATTACGGATATTCATGTCGTAACACATGTACATGTTAGAAGCTGGCTAGCTCAATTGAAAGTAGATAATAATGAAAATCGATCTATTAATCGGAAGATTTCTACTTTAAAATCATTTTATAAATATTTATTGAGAAACGAAATAGTGACAACGTCACCGATGTCAAAAATTATTTCACCTAAAAATGTTAAGCGATTACCTGTTTTTGTACATGAAAAAAGTATGCAAGATTTACTCGAAAGTCATTCGATTGAGTCTTCTGATTTTAAAGCCCAAACCGACCAATTGATTCTAGAAATACTCTATCAAACAGGTATTCGCCGGGCAGAATTATTGAATATAAAGTGTTCAGATCTAGATATTTATAATAATTCACTTAAAGTAATGGGAAAGGGTAATAAAGAACGAATTTTACCCCTCATGAAAGAAATGATTGAACAATTGAAATCCTATATTTTAAAAAGAGATGAAATAGTAAAAAATCAACATGCCATATTACTTGTAATGACAAATGGTAAACCTGTATACGCGAAATATGTACACAAAGTTGTAAAAGAATATTTAAGTACGACCACTACAATCAGTAAAAAAAGTCCGCATGTATTACGACACACCTTTGCTACACATTTACTTAACCAAGGTGCTGATTTGAATGCAGTTAAGGAATTATTGGGTCATGCAAATTTAAATGCTACTCAAATATATACCCACAATACCATCGATAAATTGAAAGAAATTCATAAAAAAGCGCACCCAAAGGCATAATCAAATTGTATTGAAATTAAATGAATGCCAAAGTGGATCATAGGATAACAGATTCATTATTTTTTAAAGTCTTCCAATTTATAATTTATAAAATTTCTAATTCGATTCAAAAGTATCCTTTCCTTTTAGTAACTTCGTCAATCAATTGCTTTCATATTGAAATTAACATTTTTAGGTACTGGTACTTCTCAAGGCGTTCCATTGATTGGCTGTCAGTGTGCAATATGTTTATCAAAAGATAACAAAGACAAGCGTTTAAGAACTTCTGTTATGATACAATCTGAAACAACGACAGTGGTTATAGACAGCGGGCCAGATTTTAGACAACAAATGCTTCGTGAAGATGTGCGAAAATTAGATGGCTTAATTTTTACCCATTCTCACAAAGATCATTTGGCCGGGATGGATGATATTCGTGCTTATAATTATATCCAAAATAAAGACATGGATATTTATGCAAATGAAGAAACGCAAGCGATGATAAAAAATGATTTTGCTTATATTTTTCACAATATAACTTATCCAGGAATACCACAAGTGCAAATGCATGTAATTGATAAAAATAATGCGTTTACCATTGGTGATATTACTTTTCAACCAATTGAAGTAATGCATTATAAAATGAAGGTTCTGGGTTTTAGAGTGAATGGACTGACATATATTACGGATGCCAATTTTATATCTGAAGAAGAAAAAGACAAAATAAAAGGTTCTGATATTTTGATTTTAAATGCTTTGAGAAGAGAAAAACATATTTCTCACTTTACATTGGAGGAAGCTATACAACTTTCAAATGAGTTGAATTCTAAACAAACTTATTTTACTCATATTAGTCATCAATTGGGATTGCATAAAGAAGTCAATAATGAATTGCCTTCAGGAAAATATTTAGCATATGATATGCTATCGATTGAAT
>CANGUS010000117.1 GCA_947457085.1 Bacteroidota bacterium | reverse complement strand
TTAAATTTTTTCTAAATGCGTTCGTAACATGAGCAAAAACATTATTTTTACTACTTTAAAACAATTCAGTGCTTAAACGTTCCTTTTTATTAAATTTATTTTTGGTCATCTTAGTCGTGATAGGGCTACTATTTTCATTTTTCAGTTCGTTGAACTATTTAACCAATCATGGCAAGCAAACGATTATTCCAAAATTGGAAGGAAAAAGCATGAGTGAAGCAGTGAGTATTTTAGAAAGTAAAGGTTTTAGAATCGTAATCGATTCTACATACCAAGCTCACAGTAAACCATTAGAAGTTTTATTTCAAGAGCCAGAAGTTGGCGCAAATGTGAAAGTTGGAAGAACTGTTTTTATTACAGTAAATCGAAAAACACCTCCTTCTATCCCTATGCCTAATTTAGTGAATACATCATTTAGAAATGCTATTTTAACTATGCAAAGCTATCGTTTAGTAATGGGTGATACTACTTACAAACCGGATGTAGCAGCTGGTGCTGTGTTAGAGCAATGGGTGAATGGCCGAAAAATTGCTCCCGGAACCTTGGTTCCAATTGGTAGTAGAGTAGATTTAGTGATAGGACTCGGGTTATCGGATCAAATTGATGTACCGAACATTATTGGAATGACTTGGAATGAAGCAAAGAGTTTGCTAGAATCTCAAATGCTGTCTATCAATCCAATTTGGGAAGGTGAAATTACGGATAGTGCCTACGCTATCATTTATAATCAACAACCAGAAGCGATTAATGAATTAGATTTTCCTAATCAAATTCTTGCAGGAGATATCATTGATGTGCGCATCATGCAAAGCCCTTCTCAAGAATTATTACTGAAAAATCAACCAGGGTCTAAAAAATTATTAGGGAGTGGCAACGAAGATACTGCTGAAATAAGTTCTACAACAGAAGTTCAAATGCCTGAAAGACCAATAGGGACGATCAACAGAGATTCTATTAAAAGAAGGAATATATCCGCTCCATCTCAATCCAGAAAAGATGATTATATTAAAGATAATCAAGATAAAATTGCAGATAGAGAAATTAAAAAAGGAAATCCTAGCGTTATTAAAAAAGGAAATCCAGTAAAGAATAATCCTAAAAAAGACACTAAAGAATCCGATATCAAACACAGCGGTGGAATTAGTGATGAATATCAGTAATTGAGAAGAATAATTACCATATCAATTATTTTATTACTTGTACTCATTGCAAATAAAAACGCAATTGCACAAGAAATGATTGCTCCATTAAAATACAATCAGGTATTATTTAATGTACAAAAAAATTCTACTTTAAAAGCAAAAAAAAGTAGAGCAACATTGCCATTTATTGATGATTTTTCATATGATGGTCCATACCCTGATCCAACATATTGGACAGACAAGCAAGCATTTATTAATAATACCATGTCTGCAAACCCAATAACAAGAGGCATCGCCACATTAGATGGGTTAAATGAATTTGGAAGACCTTATTTTAAAAACCCATCATCCATAGGATACGCAGACAGTTTAACTTCACAACCTATTGATTTAAGTAGTTATGCTACAACCAGTAACATTTTTCTTAGCTTTTTTTATCAGCCTCAAGGATTAGGCTTTGCACCAGAATCAAATGATTCGCTGATGTTATTTTTCAAAAATAATCAAAACGAATGGATAAAAATATGGCGAATCAGGGGATCAAACATTCAAGGTTTTAGGTATGTAACCTTGCCCATGAGTGATGCCCAATTTCTTCATGCCAATTTTCAATTTAGGTTTGTCAATATTGCCTCTTTAGATATTAATAATGATACTTGGAATATTGATTATGTAAAAATAGATGCCAATAGAAGTTTTTTAGATAGCATCAATAATGATGTTGCATTTACAACTCAACCAACCTCAATTCTTTATCCCTACAGTTCATTGCCATACAGGCATTTCATAGCCAATCAAGCCAATGAAAAATCTGGGAGCCATACTGCTTATCTTCATAATTTGTATCCCAGCAATCAAAATATTTCGTTGAAATGCATTAGCACTGAATTACAATCAGCAACTAATTTAAATACAGCCACAATGCCTATATCTATAGCTAATGCTTATTCAAATGCCAGCTATAATTTCAATACCTACAATGTGTCTTATGTGCCGCCCAACAATTATAGCAAAACCATTGTTCAAAACAAATACTATTTTAATCGAGTGAGTACCATAGACCGTCAGGAAAATGATACCATTACCAGCCAAGTAATTTTTGATAATTATTTTGCCTATGATGATGGAAGTGCAGAGAAATCCTATTTTTTAATGCCAGCATTTAATTTTGCAGCCAAGACAGCCTTAGAATTTACACTGAATGAAGCTGATTCAGTACGAGGCATGATGGTAAATTTTGGGCCTCAATTACCAACAGGTGCAGGTAAATTATTTAGCATGGTGCTTTATAAAACCCTTGCAGGAAATGGTTTAATTGATTCCATAATTATGCAAAAAGATTTAAATTCTTTGATGTATGAAAATGTTATTAATGGATTTACAAGCTATGCATTTGACACGCCTATTTTACTCAATGCAGGTAAATATTATATTGGTATTACTCAGCCAGCAAACTTTGGTAGTGATAGCATTTACTATGGTTTAGATGTAAATAACAACACCAATATTCAAAAACTAAGCTATAATATTGATGGAACTTGGGCTAATTCTTTAACGCCTGGTTGTGTAATGATGCGACCTATTGTAGGCCAAGCTTTTACGCCAACGAATACTTTCAATACAGAAATTAAAAAAAATAATTTAAAATTATTTCCAAATCCGGTTCAGCATACACTTTACTTTGAATCAAAACATAACATAAAAAATATAAAATTATTTTCTATGGCGGGTCAATTGCTGTTGGATAAAAATATTGAAAATAATCAAGTTGATTTATCTGAAATTCAAAAAGGGTTGTACTTAGTCGAGTTAACAGATGAACTCAATAATAAAATATATCAAAAAATTAATAAAGATTAAAAATGAATAGAATTTCTGCTATTGAATTACAAAAAAGATTAGACGCTGGTGAACAATTAAATATTTTGGATGTTAGAGAGCCCGCTGAATTTGCCGAAATAAATATGGGGGCCAAATTATTACCATTGGGTCAAGTAATGAATGGACAAATTGAGGAAATTGAAGACTGGAAAAATACAGAAGTGATTATTCATTGTAGAAGTGGAATGAGAAGCATGCAAGCTTGTATGATGCTCGAACAACAATTTGGTTTCACTAATACAGTCAATTTAGAAGGTGGAATTATTGCTTGGAGTCAATTAGCATAATTTTACTTTTCTTATTTTAAAATCTCTTTCACTTTTTACTGAAATACTCTAAGGAGTCATTCATATGATTTTTACAAACCTGTTACAGGCTGAAATTAAATGGACTCCTTAAGCTGCTAGAAAATCGAATTTTGTTTCCTTATCTTTGCCACCATATGAACAAAGAAGTAAGAACAAGATTTGCGCCAAGTCCAACTGGAGGCTTGCATTTAGGAGGAGTGAGAACGGCTTTATATAGCTATTTATATGCAAAAAAACATGCTGGGACTTTTGTATTACGGGTAGAAGATACAGATCAAACTCGTTACGTAGAAGGTGCTGAAAAATATATTTTAGATTGTTTAGATTGGTGTGGCATTGCACCAGACGAAAGTCCATTAAAAAGTGGTCCTTATGCTCCTTACAGACAAAGTGAGCGAAAGCCTATGTATAAACAATATGCCCTGCAATTGATAGAAAATGGGCATGCTTATTATGCTTTTGACACGCCAGAAGATTTGGAAAAAATGAGAATGGATTTAAAATCTGAAAAAAATCCTTCGCCCCAATATGATCACAGTACACGAATGCAAATGAAAAATTCATTGACGCTTACTACTGAAGAAGTGAATGAATTATTGGCAAAAAATACGCCTTATGTAGTGCGCATTAAAATGCCATCCAATGAAACAATTTCATTTACTGATATGATTCGTGGAGAAATTAACAACGACTCTAATTTAGTTGATGACAAGGTATTATTGAAAGGAGATGGTATGCCAACCTATCATTTGGCTGTTGTGGTAGATGATTATTTAATGAAAATTACACATGCTTTTCGAGGAGAAGAGTGGTTGCCAAGTGCCCCAGTACATATTAAATTATGGGATTATTTAGGATGGAAAAATGAAATGCCTCAATGGGCTCACTTGCCATTGATTTTGAAACCTGATGGCAATGGAAAATTAAGTAAACGGGATGGGGATCGCCTTGGTTTTCCGGTATTTGCAATGAATTGGTTTGACCCTAAAACAAACGAAACAACTATTGGATTTAAAGAAATCGGTTTTTTACCAGAAGCATTTATTAATTTACTAGCCATGTTAGGCTGGCACAGCGGCGAAGAAAAAGAGCTTTTTTCGAAAGATGAATTAATCGCTGTATTTTCTATGGAAAGAGTGCATAAAGGGGGTGCAAAATTTGATTATGAGAAAGCAAAATGGTTTAATCATGAGTGGCTTAAAGCGATTTCAGAAGATCGATGTATGATGTCAGTAAAACCAATATTAGAATCAAAAGGGATTGTAATACAAGATGATGCTTATTTACTAAAAGTAATACGAGCGGTAAAAGATAGATGTACATTGTTGAATGATTTTTATACTCAGTCGGTTTACTTTTTTGAAACACCAAAATCGTTCGATATTGATGCCATTAAGCCAAAATGGAATGATGATAAAACCGCTTTCTTTCATGAATTGATGAGTCAATGTGCTACTATTAAAAACTGGAATGCAGTTGAATTAGAAACAATATTTAAAGATATAGCCACTGCAAAAAATATTAAAATGGGTGAATTGCAAATGCCATTTAGAATTATGTTGGTAGGAGGTAAATTTGGCCCGGGTGTGTTTGAAATTGCTGAAATGATTGGTAAAGAAAGTACTTTTGAACGAGTGAAATTGGTATTAGGAATGTTGTAAAATTTTGCAACGAATTCCTGAAGACTTAAATAAGCTTATTAGTTTTTGTAAATTGAAGGATATGGTGATGAAGGAAGCAACCTAATTATTAAAAAATAAAACATGAGAAAAATAATTTTTACAGCGATTCTTTGCATCCCTTTTTTTGCATGCAACAATGAATCTGAAAATAATACAAATCAATATTCAACTCCTGTAAATTCAAGGCTAGTTATGGATGGTAAAGCTTTATTTCAAGCCAACTGTGCATCATGTCATCATCCTACCAAACCCATGACTGGCCCTGCACTAAAAGGGGTGTTGGCGAGAGTACCTAATAAACAATGGATATATGATTTTGTTCATAATTCAGCCAAAGTAATTGCTTCTGGGGATGAATATGCTTTACAAGTGTTTAAAAATAATGGGGGTGTTGTCATGACGAATTTTCCCAATTTATCAAACGAAGAAATTGATGCTATTTTAAATTATTGTGAAGAATAAATTTACAAATGCAAGACATCATTCATCGTAAATATTCCTTTTTTAGTATGGAGAAATTCAGCTGCTAAAACTGATCCACTGGCAAAGCCTATCCGACTATGTGCTGTGTGGTTTATACTGATTTCATCAATTTGTGATTGATAAAAAATAGTATGGGTGCCAGGTGCTGGGTCAATGCGTTTAGAAATGATGCTTAATTCGTTTGCTTGATTTGTTACTTCATTTACCCATTTATTTTTAGTTGCATAGTTTTCTAGAATCCCTTCTGCTAACGTAACCGCTGTACCACTGGGTGCATCTTTTTTATGTGTGTGATGAATTTCTTCCATTGAAACTTGGTATTCAGGATGTTTTTCCATGATAGCGGCCACCATTTTATTAATTTTAAAAAACAAATTCACTCCAATACTAAAATTGCTGGCATATAAAAATGCAGTATGCTGATCTATAGCTATTTGTTTTGCTTCCTCTAATTTTTCAAGCCAAGCGGTGCTTCCACAAACTGTGGGAACTCCAGCTTCTAAACATCTTTTTACGTTTTCAAAAGCGGTATGCGGTGTAGTAAATTCAATGCAAACATCTGCTTTTTGCAAATTCTCTT
>CANGUS010000116.1 GCA_947457085.1 Bacteroidota bacterium | reverse complement strand
CAATTTCTATTTTGCAACCACATGTTTGGCAAAATTTCATGCCATGGTCTATTTTATTATTGCATTTTGGACAGTTAGTATTCATATTTAATTTCTGTTTATTGTAATATATTTCTTTTAGCGATTTATTTTAAACGTTTCAATACTCTATATGAATATTTTATCATGAGTAATTGAGCTTAACATTTTCAAAAATAATTAATTTCTTGACATTTCAAGTATTGAAGAGAAAGTATTTTTTCTCAGCTCAAACCAAAAATTACTCCCACAGATTAAAAGTTTAATCCAAGTGATTATTATAGTCAATTCAAAAGGGATAATCTCTATATTTGCAAAATACAAATAACAAAAATGCTAGAATTGACTTCAAAAGTAATTGATGAACGAGTGCAGGGAAATGCCTTTGAATCGCCTATAAATATAAAAGCAAGCAAGAAATTTTATATTGAAAGTTATGGTTGTGCCATGAACTTTAATGACAGCGAAATTGTAGCTTCTTTGTTGCATGATGTGGGCTATGGAGCTACCAAAAACCCAGATGAAGCGAATTTGATTTTAATCAATACCTGCTCTATCAGAGACAAAGCCGAGCAAACGGTGCGTTTTAGATTGATGCATTTTAAAGGGTTTAAAAAACGCAATAAACATTTATTAGTAGGGGTTTTGGGCTGCATGGCCGAGCGTTTGAAAGATAAATTGTTGGAAGAGGAGAAGTTGGTGGATATGGTGATTGGCCCCGATGCATACAGAACCCTGCCTGCTTTGATTGCTGAAGCTGAAAGCGGTCAAAAAGGGGTGAATGTATTGTTGAGCCGCGAAGAAACCTATGCCGATGTAAATCCAGTTCGTTTGGATGGCAATGGCGTATCGAGTTTTGTGAGCATCATGCGAGGATGCAACAACATGTGTAGCTTTTGTGTGGTACCTTTTACCAGGGGAAGAGAGCGTAGCCGAGATGCCGATTCGATAGTACAGGAAGCCAGAGAATTATTTGAAAATGGTTATAAAGAAGTGACTTTATTGGGTCAAAATGTAGACAGTTACCGATGGGAAAATGCCGACAATACAGAAGTAGTAACGTTTGCAAATTTAATGGAACGGGTAGCCTTGATTGATCCTAAGTTACGGGTTCGTTTTAGCACCTCGCATCCTAAAGATATCACGGATGATGTAATGTATACCATCGCAAAATATAATAATATTTGTAACTATATTCATTTGCCTGTGCAAAGCGGTAGTACACGTATTTTGCAATTGATGAATAGAAATTACACCAAAGAATGGTATTTGCATAAAGTAAAACGCATTCACGAAATAATTCCTGATTGTGGTTTAAGTACCGATTTAATCATTGGTTTTTGCACCGAAACAGAGGAAGACCATCAAGAAACCTTAGATTTAATGAAGGAATGTAAATTTGATTTGGCATATATGTATTCATACAGTGAGCGCCCGGGAACTTTGGCTGCTCGCCGATATGAAGATGACGTGATAGAGGAAATTAAAAGTCGTCGATTGAGTGAAGTCATTGAATTGCACCGAGGTTTCAGCCATCAAAGTAATTTAGCCGATGTAGGCAGAACATTTGAGGTATTGGTTGAAGGGCCTTCTAAGAAAAATGAAAATGAAATGTGTGGGCGAACCGATAAAAATAAAATGGTGATTTTCCCGAAAGGCAATGCCCAAAAATGTGATTATGTGATGGTGAAAATTGTTTCATGTACTTCAGGAACTTTGATAGGAGAAATCGTAGAGTAGTGGTTTCGCAACAGAAATATCCAAAATACAAGGAATAGATTATTTTTTTATTCCTTTACTGGTAATTAAATCATTGTCTATTCGTACTTCCAATTTGTATTCACCTTCATTTTCTAAAGTGATATCCATCTTTTGAACATTGGCACCATTATTGGCTATGGTGGTAGATTCTTTCATGATACGTCCACTTTCATCCAATAATTTAATGTTGAGGACACTGTTCAATTTTATGTCGTAGAGGATTTCAATTTCATAATTAGATGGATCGTAGTTGACTACAATTTTGGAAACATGAGGCTCCCAATAGATTGATTTTATTGGGCTTGAAATAGCAGTCCGTCCATCCAAATCAGTTTGCGTTAAGCGATAATAATTGATTCCTTCCATCGGTTTTTCATCAATTAAGGTATAGTCGATTGGCACATTGCTATTGCCATTTTTTGCTTTAGATACTATGCTTTTAATTGGTTCAAAACGTATGCTGTCTTTTCCACGTTCTAGGTTAAAGCATTTATTATTTTTTTCAAATTCACTTTTCCAGGATATCATATCCATGGTATTTTCTTTTTCAATGATAAAATCAGGGATGATATTGTATAAAGGTTGCATGTTATTATACAAAATCAAGGTGCCATTTTCGCCGCTAGCCCATGCCAAGGTATCATGTAAAATAAAAACGTTGCGTAATGATTGATTGGTTCCTGAAGCTTCTTTTTCCCATGATTTACCTTCATTGGTGGATGAAAAAATAGTTCCATTGTCGCCTACAATGATTCCTTTTTTTGGAGAAGAAAAATAAATTGAATGGAGGGTTTCATTTTCAATTAATTGTCTTTTATACCAATGCAAACCACCGTCTTTTGTAGATAACAACAATCCATTGTCGCCCACAGCAAAACCTATTTTTTCAGAAGTAAAATACACACTGCGTAAATTTTTTGTCGTTCTGGAAGTTTGCATAGTCCAATTAACTCCTCCATTCTTTGAAAATAAAATAGTGCCGTTATCGCCCACGATCCATCCCATTTTATTTTTATTGAAAAAGACAGAGCGTAAATTATGGGTGGTATTGCTTTCAATTGAACTCCAGGAATTTCCCCCATTGTTTGTTATAGATAGGAGTCCTTTGTCTCCTACGAGAATGCCCTGTGATGAGGTATTAAAACAAACCGAATGAATATTTTTTTTCGTATTTGATTTTTGAGCATACCAATTTTCTCCTCCATTTTGAGTGGAATAAACAACGCCACTATCTCCTACAACAATTGCTTGGGTAGGGCTGATAAACTGCATGGCATTTAAATCTAAATGCGAACCGAGGGGTTTGATGTCCCATGTATTCCCTCCATTTTCGGTATTCAATAACATACCCTGTTCACCAATTGCCCAACCTTTTTTCCCATTGATGAAAAATAAATCGTTTAATCCAGCATAGGAATTTTGGGATTGCTCTGTCCAATTTTGACCGGCATTGACAGTAGCTAAAATAGGGCCATAGTCGCTTACAATCCATCCTTTTTGTGGAGAGGAAAAAAAGATTGCGCATAAATTTTGAGTGGTATTACTGTTTTGTGGAGTCCAATTTTCTCCGGCATCTTGGGTAGTTAATATGGTTCCAGAGGTACCAACGCAATACCCATTTTTAGTGGAAGTAAAAAAAACAGCATGTAAAAAAACAGCAGTGTTGGATGGTTGTTTAGTCCAGGTTAGGCCTGCATTTTTAGTATTTAAAATCATTCCATTGTTGCCTACAATATATCCTTCATACCTATTGATAAAATAAACTGAATGCAATAATTCTCTGCAATTCGAATTTTGAGATAGCCATGTTTTTCCTCCATCTTGTGTGTGTAAAATAGTACCAGCAAAACCTACAGCAAATCCACTTAGCTCAGAAGTAAAAAAAACACTATGCAAATTTTGTGTAGAAGATGAATTTTGAATATCCCATGATTTACCTCCATCCATAGTATGTAGAATTCTTCCATTGCTGCCCACTATCCAACCAGATAATGCATTGCTAAAGTATATAGACCAAAGATCCAAAAACACAAGTTGACTTTGTATCATCCATGTTTCTCCACCATTTAGAGTATGTAAGATAATACCATTCGAGCCCACTATCCATCCATCATTAGGAGATATAAAGTGAACCGCAGCTAAATTTTCGAATGTATTAGAAATTTGTGTTGACCATGTTTTTCCTCCATTGAGTGTATTTAAAATGGTACCTTCATTTCCTACGGCCCAACCTTTATTTTCATTGATGAAAAAAGTGTGGGTCATTTTGCTTGCATTGTAAGTAGAGTTCCCATGTTGCATCGGTGTGCCCCAAAATAGTGCGCTTGATTTGTTTTTAGCGAATGAATGAATGGGGCATACAAATAAAAAGAGCACTACAAAAAAATGCAGCAAACAAGCATTACCATTGAATTTTAAATGCATTATCTTATTAATTGTCATTTTTTTTAACCATCATTTCGATTTAGCCTAAACTATACAATCCCTCAATTTGCAACAAAATTTAAATAAAATGAATAAAATTGTATGCTAAATATTTGTCTAAGATAAGTATAGAAATAGATTCAAACTCAAAATTTCAAATTATTATTCTATTTTTAGCGGATGAAAAACAAAATGCTCACGCTTTTTATCTTACTTTTTTCTACTGTTGTTGTAGGTATACATTTATTAAGTATCCAATACTTGCCAATTTCGGAAGACGGATTATTTTTTCTTAGAATATTGTCCGTACTTTTTTTAAGTTATTATGGCTGGGTAAAGAAAAGTTTACCTACCTGGATTTTGATTTCTATGCTGATAGGAATCGTAATTGGTTATGACTTTCCTCAAGTTGCTGTAAAACTAGATGTATTGAGTAAAGTTTTCTTGAAACTCATCAAAACCATTATAGCGCCATTGATATTTGCTACTTTGGTGGTGGGTATTGCTGGTCATTCTAACTTGAAGCAAGTAGGTCGAATTGCTTGGAAATCAATACTTTATTTTTATTTTGCAACTACGTTTGCCCTATTTATTGGGTTGTTAGCCATCAATTTTACCAAAGCAGGAAGTGGCATTGCTGAACCTACAGATATGGGTGAAGCATTGCAAAAACCGGCACAACAAACTTGGTAAGATATGATTTTACATATTTTCCCGGATAATATTGCCAAATCGATCGTTGAAGGTCAGGTTTTACAAGTGGTAATTTTTAGCATCATTTTTGGGATTGCATTGGCTATGCTGACAGAAAAATTGAAGAAGCCCATGTTGGAATTCTCAGAAAGCTTAGCAGAAACGATGTTTAAATTCACCAATATTGTCATGTATTTTGCCCCATTGGGTGTTGGAGGTGCCATCGCATATACGGTAGGAAAATTAGGTATTGGGGTGTTGCAAAATGGCATTTATTTAGTACTGACTTTATATGGAGCTTTAATTGCATTTATATTGATTGTTTTATTGCCCATTGCTATTTTTACCAAACTTAATATTAAAAATCTATTCAAGGCTTTGTCTGAACCTGTAACATTAGCATTTGCAACCGCTAGCTCAGAGAGTGCTTTACCTAAAGCGATGCGCAACATGGAAAAATTTGGGGTGCCTCGAAAAATTGTTTCTTTTGTTATGCCCTTAGGATATAGTTTTAACTTAGATGGAACTACTTTATATCTATCTTTAGCCAGTATTTTTGTGGCACAAGCTTGTAATATTGATTTATCAATTGGACAACAATTGTTTATGGTGTTTACCTTGATGATTACATCCAAAGGAGTTGCCGGTGTACCCCGTGCTTCTTTTGTTATTTTACTAGGTACCATTGCTTCTTTTGGTTTAAATGAATGGCCTTTATATATCATTTTAGGGATAGATGCCTTGATGGATATGGCTCGAACCAGTGTCAATGTTTTAGGAAACTGTTTGGCAAGTGCTGTTATTGCTAGATGGGAGGGAGAATTAGATAATGAAAAAATGAACAGTGAATTGGTTTTTGATGGGATAGAATAATTATATTCTTAAGTAATTCATTTTCAATTATATAATTCATTAATACCATAATTTCTTATACATTTGAGGCATGAGAAAAGAGATTTTGCTTTATGTGACTTTAATTTTATGTGTGTGTGCTATGAATTTGAATGCACAAGTGACTTCATTAAATGAAGATTTTTCAACCTGTATCAATGCAGTACCATCTACCTGGACAAAATACAGTGTAACCGGCACCGATTCTTGGAAATGCTCAACTACAGGTTACACAGGCAATTGTGCCTATATGAATGGATATAGCAATAATACAAACAATGCAAATGAAGATTGGTTGAT